>JAGHAI010000176.1 GCA_021161555.1 bacterium | reverse complement strand
ATTGGGCGAAAACCATCCCTGCCAGAATCAGAATAATTATAACTGCATATATAATTTTCATACAGTCTCCATTTCTTCATTTTAGCAAATCAGAGAAAAAATTTTACCAATTTCCCCATATCAACTCTGTATAGTCAACATTGTTTTTGGCATCGCTGAAATATAATTTTCCTTTTCCAGGAAATGAAATTGGTTTTAAAAAAATATTTCTCTTCGTTTTCGGCATCAATTGCAGTGTGTCCCCAATTGGAATAAAAGTTCCCATCACATTTTCAAAGATTTCCATAGCCTTTTTCCAGTTGTCCTGTTTGGGTTGATTCCATCCAAGTGTCAGGTTAACTGTGTCGCTCGTCCAATTTACAATCGTGAGTGAATCGATATTTCCATCGATTACTAATCTGTGCGGATAAACTACTATTCCACAATCGCTGCAGGTGTCCGGTATTTTTCTATTTTCCTTCGTATCGATATATACCGGTATTACAAGCCCCGCTGATAAAGCATTCAAGGACGCCTGAGAAACTTCCACACGACAGACAAACCGACGATTATAATATACATCACTATCGGGAATTTGAACGACAATTTTAATCGGCTCGCTTTTCCCTTTTCCCGCTATGAAAACAGTTTCAGGTTCAACTTTTATCCACGACAAATTTGAAACCGGTATATACTCTTTTTTGGGAGCGCTTTTCGCTATCGATACAACGAAATGTTTTCCCCAATTATCAGGATTTATCAACCTTAAAGTTTTGCTATATGATTTTTTGCCCGGTTCAGCATATATTTTCACTACCCCAGCAGTTGCGCCAATTCCCATCCCCTGCAACATTTCCACGATAATAATCACGGAGAAGATGAGAACAGAAAAATATCGCATATCACTTCCGCCTTTATCGAACTACCGTAATTGTCCCATCGCACACCGCTTCTCCATCCACCTCTATCATATAAATATACAATCCCGACCTGACGATATTGCCACTATTCGAGCGGCAATCCCAGACATTATTTCCCATTTCAGAAGTATATATTTCCTCGCCCTCAATGTCAAAGATGTGAACTATTCCCTGCCCGAAGACCATATTAGGATATTTAAAGTATGCTCTATCGTTGATTCCGTCGTCGTTTGGGGTGAGAATGACAGGTCTGCAGTCGCATTCTGAAAGCGCAAACACAAAGCACACTTCAACGGTATCCATTCTGTTGGGTTCGCCATAGTCTGGCATATTATCGGTGCAGGTCAGCCTTGCGCAAACCGTATCACCATTTGGGAAGAAAAATTCTGGAACTGCCAGAGTGGGAATGAACAGGAGCGTTTCGCTTTGCCAGATGAGACCCGGGTCGCCGTAATGCAGTGTTCTGTCGAAAAGCTCGAAGACAACGGACAAGGAATCCACACTGCGCCACTGGTCGTCGAGCACAAAGACGACATCGTATTGTTCATCAAATACCACTTCGCCTTCCTCGGGGTCGCTGGATACCACAAACGGCGGCGTCAGGTCGACGAAGAACGACCACTGATGTGTTCCTCGCAGATGATTTCCAGCCAAATCATCAGCGGATACAAGTTCAACATCCACATCCTGCCCATCGGTGAAGTAGTGCGATGGTTGAGGATAGAAGTAGAGCGACTCGTTCACAGCGTCGTATATCAGTTCAACGCCATCGACCGTATAATCCTGCCCGGCAACGCGCAGTACAATCGTCGATGGGTCAACACCTGTGTCGTCATAAAGATACATAACGATTTCCTGGTCCTCATTTGTCGTTACCCTGAGCGGAAGAGGTCTTGCAATTTCGGCATTGGGACCAAGCCCGAAGTGCAATGGCATAATGTCCGTTTCACAGCAAGACATATCGGTTGAATCGCCCTGGTCGATATCGTCGTCGCAGGACCAGATGCGATACACAAAATCCACGCCTTCTGCCTGCCCGGGAATTTGATTTATCGTCTGCCATATATTTCCGCTGATGTTTGTCATATATTCTATGTTCGATGTTCCGTCGTCCAGATCGCCGTCGTTGTCCCATTCCACCCATACTTCGCTTACGCCGGACGGGTCAACCACCGTTGCCTGAATGTAAAACGGAGAGTTTGGCGCGTTTATGGATGTGGAATCGGGCTGAAGTTCGCTCATTTCAGGGCACAGAGTATCATCATCAGGGATATAAAAGCACCATCTTTGCAGGGAGTCGGGCAGTTCATTTGGTTCGCCATAATCGGGGCTGTCTTCTGCACGCAAAATCGTTATACAAACGGTATCCCTGTCCCAGAAAGTATATCCTTCCACGGATGGGTCCCAGCAGAACAGTCCACCGTTGACAACAATGCCAGGGGAATTCTGGTCGAGGGTGACGAGAATTGGCGGAAAATCATCGTGGCTCTGGCGACAATCTATTGCAAAGAGAACGCCATCGACATCCAGTCCCGACTCTTCATCCCACAGTTTGAAGCAAATTTGCGGCTGGTGGTCGAGGACGATTTCCCCTGGATGAGGATTCTGATTTGAAATTCGTGGCGGAAGCAAATCCACCCAGAAATGCCAGCGAACCGGTCCCGAGTATGGAAGATTGCCCTGATAATCCATAAGGCGCACAAGTTCTGCATCTACCTGCTGACGATTTGTAAACGAATCCGTGTGCGTCCAGGTCAGAATTGGGTCGGTATAATCTAATTGTGGCGAAAATGTGTTATACATCATCCCTTCCACCATAAATTGTATAGAATTTTCATTTATGGAATCTTCCACTTCATTAAACGACATAATAATAGGCTGCAGCGGGTCCGATGTCCAGGTTAAGGGCTGTGGCTTTATTATTGCCGCTGCCGGCGAACAGGGTGCCAGATAATCCCCTTCGTCTTCATCCCACAGGTCATAGCAGTCCACACGGATTTTGACATCTCTCGTCTGGCAATTTGCCACAGGACGCGCACTTGTCCAGGATACCATATATCCACCTCTGGCTGCTTCTGCAATCAGTGGTAAAATCAAATTAAAGTCGCCAGGACCAGACCAGGCAAAGAATGCTCCGCCTGTGCCTTCGGTAAGAGTGATGTATTCCGGACTTATCCCAGCCCAATCAGTATCGGCAACAATGAAACACATCGCACGATGAGCAAGCAGATTGCTCAAAACCATATCCACAGTTACATCGGAAAAGGAGGTTCCATCTCCAAGTGTGTGAGGTGATGCATCTGTGACCATAATAATTACTATTGTTGCCCCCGGCCTGAAATGCATCGAATCCAGAGCGTCGTATATCGCATCGAGTGAGACCTCAGGACCATCTCCGCCGCCACCGCTCGTCAAACCCGCAACCCAGGATTCAAAAGTGGCAATATCTCCTGTTAAGTCGTATCCATAGTAAAATTCGACATAGTCAGAAAAAAGATTTAAACCAAGACGGTAAGATATTCCCGCAACGGCAAGAGATTCTGCAAAATCATGGAGACCATCGACAACATCATCTATCATACCATACATACTGCCTGTGGTATCGATACAGAACACAACATCTACCATTCCCGCCCCGCCGAGTGTTTGAACCACAATCGGATATTGCTGAATCCAGTCGCCTTCGTATCTTTCCCAAACAGTAAAGTTGCTCTCGTCAAGTCCCTCTATGGTTCGTTCTTCTTCGTCGAGGACGAGGTTAAATGCTGTTACCAGAGGGAACTGGTCGGTGTATATTCTGTCGAGAATAAGGTCAACATCTGACGGCGGCGGAACATGGAAATAAAAGAACCAGCAGGTATCGAGGGCATTGGCTTCACAGCCATAATCTGATATTAAGTCCTCAACATGAAGACAAACCCAGACGGTTTCCTCAAGGTCGAACGATAATCCAGCAACTCCCGCTTCCCAGATGAGTGTATCATTATACCATCTTAATGAAGCACTTCCCCAGGGGAAATGAAGAGTGTCGCCATCGGGTGTGATGACAGTGAAAATCAGTGAAGTGCTGTCAATTCCCGCACCGTCGTCGAGTATAGGTGTTATAACCGTCGGAACGAGGTCTCTGCAGCTCGCATACATAGGTGGTTCCGTTCCAGTCAAGGGAATTGTTGGAGCGAGTGTGTCGACGATGAATTGACAGGTAATAGGCGTGGTTGCGACATTTCCAAAGGTGTCTGCGACTTGAACTATGGAAAAGTTGACGGTATCGCCATCGGTGAACCAGGTAGCTGGGATAAAATATCCCACAGAATCCCACAGGAGAACCAATTCGGGGTCAGAAATGGAATAATCAACGCCGTTCACTCGAACGATGAGCGTAGTATCGTCAATTCCGTTGTCGTCGTGCAGGTTGAAGATGATAAATGTATCGCGACAGGATATGAAGACATCGCATTCGGGAGGAAATACCAGCTCGGCGGTAGGAGGTTCCGCTTCTGGCAGAACGGTAAATCCCCCAAAGAGCGTATCTGCTAAACCACTGGGATTTGTTACAATCACATCGTGAGGACCGAGAGGAGCAGTTCCCCCAATGTCTATGGTCATCGTCAAAAGTGACGCTGTTAGATAAGTAACTGTTCCAACACTTATCCCAGGTCCTAAATCGACCGTCGGTGTCGCTTCGAAACCTGCGCCGAATATAGTGACGGAAATTCCCACATCTCCCTGAGCGCCACTGCTGGGCGTAATGCTCGAAACTATCTGACACCACGAAATAGCTGCTAATAGCAAAATTGCAATCAAGATATATTTCATAAATTAACCTCCCAAGTATTGAAATAATAT
>JAGHAI010000231.1 GCA_021161555.1 bacterium | reverse complement strand
GCGTAGAGCATACGGAATAAAAGATTTACAATACCTGAAATTGCTCGCTATCGACGCATTCTATTAACCAACTTTTTCTAACAAGAACCAAAATTAAAATTGTGCCACTGGAACAAAATTATTCTACGAGAGGAAAACGGCAATTTGATATGCGACTAACGAGAAAATCCACGCCACAGAAAGAGATAGTGCCACAGATACAATCACCCAGCGCCATCTCCCTGTTTCGCTCTTTATTGCCGCAAGGGTTGCGATGCAGGGGGTATAGAGCATTGCGAATACAAGAAACGCCAGCGCAACGGGAAACGGGAAGTCGGCATTCATCATATCGGAGAGATTTTCTTCGCCTGTGCCGTATAACACACCCAGCGATGAGACAACCATCTCCTTAGCTATGAATCCGAAGATAAGGGCAACCACGCCCTGCCATTCAATTTTCTGCGGTGAAAATATCGGCGCAACCGATTTCCCCAGCATCCCGGCTGTGCTTTGTTCAGATGCATATTTAACCCCGATTGGCGTGTTTCCAAGTATCCAGAGAAGGATTGCTCCGAGAAGAATTATCGTTCCGGCTTTTTTAATGAAAGCCCATATTCTGAACCACGAATGGCGCAGGATGATTCTCAGAACGGGTTTATGATACTTTGGCAGTTCGATGACGAACGGCGACGACAGTCCGTGCCAGAAAATTTTTTTCATCGCAAATGCGACGAGAAAAGCAACCGCAATGCCGAGAAAATACATCGAAAAAACTATTATGGACGGATTTTTCGGGAACAAAAGTCCCGCAAATAGAATAAGCACAGGCAAACGCGCTGAACAGGGAATAAATGGAAGAATTAACGCTGTTGTCAATCTATCTCTGTGGTTTCTGAGCGAACGGGTTGCCATCACGGCGGGAACGCTGCACCCGAAACCGATGAGCATCGGGATGAAACTCTGTCCGTGAAGTCCAAATTTGTGCATAATTTTGTCCATTAAGAACGCCGCCCGCGCAATGTATCCCGAATCTTCCAGAAAGCCGATAAGAATGAACAGAACGGCGATGTTTGGCAGGAAAACCAATACACCACCGACGCCACTTATCACTCCATCGGCAATCAGCGATGCGAAAAGCTGCGAGCCGCCGAGAAGAATGATTTTTTCCGCTGCCCATTGAGCAAACCATCCGAAGAACATATCAAGGTAATCGGCAAAAAAACCGCCGATTGTGAATGTCAGGTAAAACATAATGAACATAATGACAGCGAAGATAGGCAGTCCAAGCCAGCGGTTCAGGAGAATATCGTCAATTCTTTCTGTAATCGGTTTCTGCTTCCGTTTTTTCCGTGAAACTGTTTCCTTAAACACACCTGATGCCCACGCAAACCGCGCCTGCGCCATTATTGAATTTATGTCGCTGCCGAAAAGCTTTTCGATTTGATTACGCCTCTCATCGATTAGGTCAATTATGGCTTTCTGGTTCGGAAAAACTCCGAGAACATCTTTTATCAAATTTTCGTCGCCTTCGAGCAATTTTTCCACAACATAGCGCCTTATATGGCATTTGGGGGCAAGTGTAGTATCACTTCCCACAACGCGGAGTTCATCCTCGATTTGCACGATGGCATCTTCAACTTCATCGGGGAATTTCACCGGCTTGGGATGTTGCTTGTTCTGTGCAGTTTCGAGCAGTCTTTCAAGCAATTCTGGTATTCCTGTTCCTCTTGTTCCGATGGTCGGCACGACTGGCGAACCTATCAGCTGTGATATGTTTTCAACATCGATTTTCAAGCCTTCTTTCTCGGCGATGTCGAACATATTTAAGGCAACCACCATCGGATGACCGATTTCCGCGACCTGAGCAACGAGATATAGATTTCTCTCAATGTTCGATGCGTCTATGACGAGAAGCACCACATCGGGAAATTCGTATAGCAAAAAATCTCTTGCGATTCGTTCTTCGGGTGAATATGCCGAAAGCGAATAAGTTCCTGGCAGGTCGATAAATCGAATTTTTTTGCCCCTATATTGTATAATTCCTTCGAGTTTTTCAACTGTAACGCCAGTCCAGTTTCCGACCTTTTGCGCCGAACCCGTGATTTCATTGAAGATAGTCGTCTTTCCCGAGTTGGGGTTTCCTGCAACGGCAACAACTATTTCATCCTCTTTTGACATTTTTCAACTTTCGATTTTGAAAAAAGCAACCTCACCCTCTGGCTATTTTTCTCTTTCTTCGAGCCACTTTTCAAAAATTTTAGGATTTTGCTCAAAAAATCTGTTCAACCTGTCGAAGGCATTTTTGGCCTGGCAGGTTATTATGTGTTCAATATCACACGCCTGCGGGAGCGCTTTTTCCTTAGAAATTCCGAGAACATTTTCAAAGAATTTCAACAATGTTTTGTGCCTTCGGTAAATCTGTTGCGCATATCTTCGTCCCTTGTCGGTGAGTTTTATGTATCCATAATGCTCGTGGATAATAAGGTCTTCATCCGCCAGCCTGCGAACAGCAGAAAGCACTGTGGGGGGTTTCACATTCAAGAACGAAGCAACATCCTTAATTCTGGCGACAGAATGCTCACGCTCCAGAAGATAGATTGCTTCCAGATAGTCTTCGAGTTTGCTCGATATTTTCATCGTCATTTCCCTTATTAGTATAATCT
>JAGHAI010000049.1 GCA_021161555.1 bacterium | reverse complement strand
GGCTACCCGTCTTAGGCTTGGTGAGCCATTACCTCACCAACTACCTGATAGGCCGCAGGCCCCTCTCCAAGCGGTAGCTTGCAAGCAGAGGCCACCTTTACCCCGCCAGAGACGGGGCACATCCGGTATTAGCTACGGTTTCCCGAAGTTATCCCGAGCTTGGAGGTAGGTAACCTACGTGTTACTCACCCGTTCGCCGCTGTCCTCTCAGTTAAGTGAACTTAACCGAGATTCTCGCTCGACTTGCATGTATTAAGCGCGCCGCCAGCGTTCGCTCTGAGCCAGGATCAAACTCTCCGTTCAAAAAAGAGTATAATCTAACTCATTTGAGCAAACGAATATACCGTTGCTCGGTCGCTTTTTTATTACCTCACCTATCTCTGTTCCTTTGTCAAAGAACTTTTACTCTTGGCAAAATACAAAAATATTTATTCATCTTTTTTTGTCAAGTATAAATTTGAATATTTTGCAAAAATTTTTTAAAATTTTATAACCTATTTCATAAACTAATGTCCAAAGGGTCCGCTTTTATTCGCTATTTTCTATTCCTTCAATTCATCTTTTATTTTTTCGGCTAATTTCTTTGGTATTTTTATCTTCTCGGCGATTTCTTCTGCTTCTGCATCGGCGATGTTTTCAAGGCTGCCGAATTCCTTCAACAATTTCAATGCCCGTTTTTCTCCTATGCCAGCAATTTGTGTGAGTTCAAGTTGCATTGCCTTTTTCCTGTGAGATTTTCGAGAAAATGTGATTGCAAATCTATGTGCTTCGTCCCGGATGCGCTGCAGCAGTTTTAGTGCGGCAGAATTTTTCGGCAGCATAATCGAATCTGTTCTATCGGGAACGAAGACCTCGTCCAGCCTTTTTGCAAGCGCAATTGTGGAAACTTTTTCCGCAATGGAAAGTGTTTTTAACGAATCCAGCGCCGAGGATAACTGCCCTTTGCCGCCGTCAATTAGTATAAGGTCGGGCAGAGGCTTTCCTTCGTCGAGAAGTCTTCTGTATCTGCGAAAGATTACCTCCCTCATAGCGGCAAAATCATCCTGCCGCATCGACGATTTTATCCTGAAGTGGCGATATCCCTTCCTGTTCGCCTTCCCGCCGACAAACTGCACCATCGATGCCACAATTGTCTCGCTTCCAATGTTCGATATGTCGAACGCTTCAATGGTGTTCGGTGTCTTCGGCAGGTCGAGGAGTCTTTCCAGTTCCAGAACTCCGTATGGAATGTGAACTTTTTGCTTTTGCAGCATCATTTCGGAATGTATCAGTTCTGCATTGTGCTGTGCGAGTTCCAGAATTTGCCGCCGTTTGCCTCTGTGAGGAATTTTGATTGAAGTTGATTTTTTTCTGATTTTTTTCAGTGTTTCCGCGATTTCGTCCGCTTCGAGGGGCATTTCGGACACGAAGATTTCCTCGGGCACATCTCCATCGCGGGCGTAAAATCGTGGAAGAAATTCCGAAAGTATTTCGGGAATTGTGTTTTTCTTTGGTATATCGAGGGGGACGGCATTTCGTGCAATCATAGCGCCCTGTCTGATGCGGAAGATTACTGCTATTCCTGCGCCGCCGCCAGCGGCAATGGCTACAAAATCCCTGTCGCCATCGGCTCCCTCCATCTTTTGCGGAGTGGTCAATTTTTCCAGTGCGGCAATCGTATCCCTGATTTGTGCAGCGCGCTCAAATTCAAGCAGTTCTGCCGCATTTTTCATCTCGTCGCGGAGACTGGCTATCAATTCCCTTCGTTTTCCACGCAGAAACATAATCACTTCTTCGACGGCGCGGGAATATTCTTCCTGTGTGCAGGCATCGATACAGGGGGCAAGGCATTTGCCAATGTCGTATAGCACACAGGCGCGCTGCTTTCTTCGGGATGGAATTTCGCGTTTGCAGACGCGAATTCTGAAAAGCCGTCTTATTGTGCGGTTCAACTTGACTGCGCCGATGTGGTCTGCATAGGGACCGAAATATTTTGCGCCATCATTTTCTCTGTGTCTCACGATGAGAAGTCTTGGAAAAGGCTCGTTGGTTATCTTAATGTATGGATAGCGCTTGTCGTCCTTCAGGTCAACATTGTATCGTGGTTTGTGCTTGCGGACGAGATTTGCCTCGAGAATCAGCGCTTCAAGTTCATTATCCGTGATTATCCATTCGAGTTTTCGTGCCCGTTTTATCATCCTGACGATTCTCGGCGACGGCAGTTTCCCGAAAATATAACTTGCAATGCGCTTTTTTAAGTCCTTCGCCTTGCCGATGTATAGCGGAATATCCCTTTCATCGCGGAAGATATACACGCCCGATTTGTGCGGAGCGGAGGAATATTTTTTCCGTATGTCGTCTGAAATTTTGTTCATAGGCAATCGGCGATGAGAAAAATCTATCAGGTTAAGTTCTTCCGAACATTTTTTCCAGTTGTTCTCTGGAGAATTTCACGATTGTGGGTCTTCCGTGCGGGCAGTGGAATGGGTCTTCGCAGGCGAAAAGCGAATCGAACAGCGCGCCCATATCGTCCTGAGATAATTTCTGCCCCGCCTTTATTGCCGCCCTACAGGCAACGGTTGCAGCGAAATTTTTAAATACATCCGGAGCATCGATGTCAAATTCCGATATTTCTTGGAGTATCTCTCGAAAAACTGTGGAATAATCCCCGCTTTTTAAGAATGACGGAACGGAATGCAATACCGCTCTGTCGGATGAAGAAATTTCTACTTCAAAGCCGATTGCGGAGAATTTTTTTAAAAATTTTGCCAGAATCACCGTCCACTGCGGGAGAAGTTTTATTTCCACAGGGAAAAGTAATCTCTGCCCCGAAAATGCCTCTGTTTCTATGGCTTTCATCACCTTTTCGAAAAGAACTCTTTCGTGAGCGGCGTGCTGGTCGATTATGAGCATTCCATCGCGCGTGCGAGCGACGATGTATGTATCGAGGATTTGCAGAAAATCCGGCATAGGTTCAACTGTCCGCTGTGTGTGTGGTTCTGCGGCGATATTGCCGATTGCTTCGGAAATTTCGCGCTCTATGTCCAGTGTATGTGGCACTATTTTCCGCCCAGGAAATGGTCTTTTAACCTGTGGAAAATCGAGTTCTGTTTGCCGGGCGGCTTTCTGGGGTGCGAATTCCAGCGGTTTGATGGTTTTCGCCGGCGCAGGACCGCCGATTGCATCTGATATAGCGTGATAGACCGCTCCAAAAACCGCTTCTTCCCTGCGAAAGCGAACTTCGGTTTTCGCCGGATGCACATTCACATCGACGAGTTCCGGCGGCGATTCAATATATACGAAAGCCACAGGGTATCGCTTCGGCGGAAGCAGTCCTGAAAATGCTTTGTGAAGTGATGCTGTCAAAAGCCCGCTCTTTATCGGTCTTCCGTTGAGAAAAAAATATTCGTCGGAACTCCGCGCACGATGAATTGTTCTGTTCCCGACGAAGCCAAATACCGAATACTCTCCCGATTCATAATGGATTTTCTGCAATTTTTCCAGCACTTCGTCGTCGAATATCTGTCCAATTCTTTCGATGTATTCCGCACAGGATGTCAGATATATTGTTTCCCTGCCGTCCGATTCGACTCGAAAGGAAACATCGGGATTTGCTAGTGCAAGGCGGATTATCACATCGTTGCATCGAGAAAGTTCCGATGTGTCTGATTTTAAAAATCGCTTCCTTGCAGGAATTTTGTCAAAAAGCTTTGTCGTAGTAATCGTCGTTCCCGGTTGTGCAGATATTTCTCCCTGTTCCAGAATTTCTCCGTTATCTATCAATATGCGAAATGCTGTGTCGCTGTTGCGCTGGCGGGAAATGATTTCAAGAAGCGATACCGATGCAATTGAAGGCAGTGCTTCTCCGCGAAAGCCAAATGTTGAAATAGCATTCAGGTCCTCTGCGGATGAAATTTTGCTCGTGGCGTGTCGCTGTACGGCGAGGAGGACATCGTCGGGAGACATACCTTCTCCATCGTCGCTGACCTGGACGAGTTCTTTTCCGCCCCGTTTAAGCGAAATTTCTATATAATGTGCATCCGCATCGAGCGAATTTTCCACGAGTTCCTTCACGACAGAAGCGGGGCGTTCCACCACTTCACCTGCTGCTATGCGATTGGCTACATCTTCGGGAAGTTTTATTATCCTGCTCATAATTTGATAATTTAGTATTTCGCCCTGAAAATTCAATCGTTTTTTAATCGTTTTAAAAATAAGATAGGATAAAGGAGAATGAAAGGGGTGAATAGATGATTTGTCTTGCTAAAAATGTTTTTAAAATTAAATTTTATTAAATTCAATAATAAATATGGAGGTATTTATGCGGAGTGCGATAGTTATAACTGTTGTCGTCGCAGTGTCGGTTGTTGCTTATGCTCAGATTGTCGTCAATGAGGTAATGTTCAATCCATCAGGTTCTCCGGAAAACGAGTGGTTTGAACTGTATAATGTTTCGGACAGCGATGTGGATTTGTCTGGCTGGCTGTGGTCGGACAGCAGTTATTCGGGTTCGCCGACGCCGATAACGGAAGATGAACACATAATATCGGCAGGGGGATATGTAATTGTATCAAAGGAGGCGTGGGGAACTCCGCCGTCCTGCGATGTGATTATTCCCTCCACCTGGCGGTCGTTGAACAACTCGGGATATGATGAGGTGATTGTATTTTCCCCCGATACGGAAATTGTAGAAAAGGTAATTTATGTGGAAAGTGAACACGGTTGCGGGGAAGATATTTCGCTTGAAAGGATAGACCCCTTCGGTTCGTCCACAGACCAGTCGAACTGGGGATGCTGCGATGACCCTTCGGGAAACACAGCCTGCGGAGAGAATTCGATTCACAGCGAACCCGTTCCCATAGACCTTGCAATAACATCGCTGACCATTGACCCCGAAAATCCTGAACCTGACGAGTTGTTTTCAATTCTTGTCGATGTTCGCAACAACGGGACGGAAACAGCAACAGGATTTAATCTATATGTCAAGTATGTAAGCGGAAGCGACACCACAGATGTCGGGAGTGAACCTCTGGAGGATATTTCGTCTGGCGCAAGCGTTGGCAAAGAATTTTCGCTTTCGCTTTCCGCTGGAACCTATACAATTATCGCTGAAGTTGACGATACGGTTGGTTCAAATAATACGCAGACTTATTCCCTGACGATTGTCGAGCCGGGCGCAGTGCCGCAGATAAGGATAAGCGAGATTATGTTCAAGCCTGAAGTGAGCAGTCAGGAATGGATAGAATTATTCAATGCCGGCACCACCGATGTGGACATCGCAAACTGGACGATTGCAGACCCTGCAGGGGAATATACTATCACGACATCTTCAACGCCGATTGCGCCGGGAGATTATCTTATAATTGCGGAGTTCGACACGAATTTTTCCTGCAACACGATTTACTGTTCCGATTGGCCCTGGTTGAACAACAGTGGGGATTCGTTGTGGCTCAGAGACAGCGATGGCAATGTCGTGGACCAAGCTGCATACGAAGCAGGAGATGACTGGGATTACGGCGTAAGTGCTGAAATTACAAGTCCTTCTGCTGATGGAGCAGTTGTGTCAAGCTGGGGAGCATCTCGTTCGGCAGATGGTTCAACGCCGTGTGAGGATAATTCCCTGTGGTCTATGCCGCAGGGCGAGGAATTATCTGTGAACATCGAGCCAAATCCGTTCGACCCGCAACTTGAGAATGCAGAAATAATCGTTGGTGCGCCGGCGGATGTGGATGTGCAAGTGCACATTTATGACCTGCGCGGAAAATTGATAAAGGACTTTGGCTCGGTATTCAGCACGACCTGGGATGGCAAAGACGAGTATGGGAATGATGTTCCCACCGGGGCATATATCCTCGTCGTGCAGACCGAAAAGGACGGCAAAAAAGAGTATAAAAAGTTTCCAGTTGCAGTGGCAAGGGGAATGAGATAGTTTTTCACTTCTCACGGGGGAGATGCAATGAGATATAATTATCCTATCAGGGTATCTATCATTGGCGTTGGGCATATGGGTGGATTGCACGCTCGAAAGTTGAGCAAGATGGAAGATGTGAGTATCGAAGGGGTGTGGGATATCGATGAGTCGAAGGCGAAGAATGTTGCGGATGA
The DNA here is from genome assembly GCA_021161555.1 of bacterium. Taxonomy (GTDB): domain Bacteria; phylum UBP14; class UBA6098; order B30-G16; family B30-G16; genus JAGHAI01. Next base: position 4,281 of record JAGHAI010000049.1, on the reverse strand, counting down.
AATCGGAACGCGAGTTTTCAAATCCTTCGATGATGCTGTTGGTTATTCGCAGGCGGTCATCCTTGCCACACCAACCAAAACACACGGGAAACTTGGACTGCAGATTATCGAGAGGATGAGACACCTTTTCATTGAAAAGCCAATCGCATCGAACGAGGAAGAGGCGGATATTCTCGTGAACCTTGCCGCTGAACGAGATGTTGTGCTTATGGTCGGGCATATTGAAAACTTTAATCCTGCATTTGTCGTGGCGAGGAAGTATATAAAAAACCCGCTTTTCATCGAAGCGCACAGGCTGACGCCGTTTCGCGGTCGAGGAACCGATATGTCCGTCGTGGAGGATTTAATGATTCACGACATCGAAATTCTTTTAAACATATTGAAGAGCGATGTGGAATATATCGATTCTTCGGCGGCGTCTGTGCTTTCAGAAACGCCCGATATAGCGAATGTGCGGCTGCGGTTCGAAAACGGCTGCATCGCAAATCTGACGGCGAGCAGAATTTCTCTGTCTCAAAAGCGAAAGATGAGAATTTTTCAGCAGGATTGTTACATCGGCGTAGATTTTGATGCCCGCAGCGTGGAGATTATCAGACCTGCTGACGAAAATCCTCAGGGCGAAGTGGTGAAGATGGGGAACTATACCCTCGAAATACTTCGCCCCGAAATCCCCGACAATGACCCGATAACCGAAGAGCTGCGGTATTTCATCGATGCCATTAAAGATGAAAGAAAGATAGACTGCGAATCCTCGCTTAGCGCCCTTAAAATCACGCAAAAGATTCTCTCGAGGCTTTAGAAGATGTGGCGAGTTCTTCTCACATTATTTCTTATATCCCTTGCGTTTTGCGAAGTTGAGCCCGAGTATATCGGAGTGTTGTCGGATGGGATGTTCAGGATATTCGACGACGATTTCAGCGGTGCGGAATACATCTTCGATTCACTGTCTACAATCTATCCCGGGGACCCGACGCCGAAAATTTTTTACATAATTGCCGTCGCTTCTGAAATGCAGGACGCCGAGGATTATTCCCGCGCCGATGAGCTGTGGAAGACGATGACGGAGGCGGAATCACTCTGCATTGCGCAATGGGATGAAACTTTCAGAAATCCCTGGCTTGCGTTCGTATATGGCACTTTGCTCGGATACAGGGCAATTTTTCAGCATATACTTGAGAGGGGAAATGTTATTTCCCTGTGGAAAGACGCCAGAAAAGCCGCTGATATGTTTGAAATCGCAGTTTCCGACTCAATTGTGGGTGATGAAGCTGCAAACGGACTTGGTAATTTTTACTATTGGTTTTCCGCGAAGGCGGGAGTGCTGCGCTCTGTTGGAATTGTGAGCGATAGGCGGGAGGAGGGAATTGCGCTTCTTAAGAGGGCGGCGGAAAAATCGAAAATTTCCAAGGATTCTGCGCTACATTCTCTGGTGTTTATTCTTCTGGACGCAGGGGATACGGCGGGCAGCATAGAGGCTGCGGAAAAATTGATGGAAAGACACCCAAATTCGCGGACTGCAATGTGGGATGTTCTGTTCGTGAAGTTCGTCACGGAAAAGTGGAGTGATGTAATAAAGTATGTTCGTCCGTTGTATGAATACTATGATGGAAAGAGCGATTTAAATATCTGTCAGCTTGGCATTGTCGGTGCAGAAGCATATCTTCAGCTGGGCGACACCACTGATGCGTGCGGGTATTATACTAAAATAAAAAATCATTGCGGCAACGACGATATGAGAAAAAAATTGAAGAGTAGAAATCTATGGGGAAGATATGAGAACATAAAAGAAGTGTGTGAATGAATATTTTATTAAGTCAGTTTAATAATGAAAGAGAGGTTTGCGTAAAAAAATCTCTCTTTTCTTAAAAATTTTTTTATGATAGGTTGATGGTGTAAACGAGAGAATTTAGGGTAAAATGCGCGATTTTTATGACATAGTTGTCGTAGGTGGAGGTCATTCTGGTGTTGAAGCTGCTTTTTCGGCGCATAAGTTTGGTTTGAGTGTTGCTCTTGTGTCGAAATCGAAAAAATCGCTGGGCAGGATGAGTTGCAATCCGTCCATAGGTGGACTTGCTAAAAGTCGCGTCGTGCGGGAAGTCGATGCGCTTGGCGGAGTTCTTCCTCGTGCTGCGGATATGTCTGCCATTCAATATCGCGTTCTAAACAGGAGGAAAGGTCCTGCCGTGCAGTCAACGAGGGCGCAGTGCGACAGAAAGAAATATGAACTTTCGGTGCAGAAAATACTGGATGAAAATTCAGATGTGGCGATAATCGAAGGTTCTGCCAGCGAATTGATTATAGAGGACGGAAAAATAGTCGGCGTTGTTCTTTCGGGTGGCGAAAGAATTGGCGCGGAAGCGGTCGTTCTTGCTACGGGAACTTTTCTCGGCGGCAAGATTTTCATCGGCGATGTGGAATATCCGGGCGGAAGAATCGATGAAAATGCCGAGACGGGGCTTTCCGAATCGCTGAAAAATATGGGGCTGAAAATCCTTCGCTTCAAGACGGGAACCCCGCCGAGAATAGATGGGCGGACGATAAATTATAATAATGTTCGCATACAGCCCGGAGAGGAGGATTATGTTCCTTTTTCCTTCGATACGATGGTAAAAATCCCTGTGGACGAGCAGGTGCCCTGTTATATAACATACACGACGGAAAGAACGCACAGGATAATAGAGAAAAATTTGCTGAAATCGGCGCTGTATGGCGGGAAAATCGTCGGCATTGGACCGAGATATTGCCCTTCCATTGAAGTGAAGGTGGAAAAGTTTCCTCACCATCCAAGGCACATAGTTTTCCTCGAACCTGAGGGACTTGACACAGATGAATTTTACCCCAATGGAGTATCCAATTCGTTGCCGGAGGAAGTTCAGCTGGAAATGCTGCGTTCCATACCAGGGCTTGAAGATGTGGAAATGACAAAGCCAGGCTATGCCGTCGAGTACGATGTGGTTGACCCGACGCAGGTTTTGCCCACGCTTGAACTTCGAGATTACAGGAAAATATTTCTTGCGGGGCAGATTCTTGGCACATCGGGATATGAGGAAGCTGCAGGGCTTGGTCTTCTGGCAGGCACAAATGCGGCGCTCTCCGTTCTCGGAAAGGATATGATTACACTTCCGCGATACGCGAGTTATACGGGAGTTATGGTTGACGACCTTGTATTTCGCGGCGCTGATGAGCCATATCGTCTTCTCACGGGTCGTTCTGAGTTCAGGCTTTTGCTTCGGGAAGATAATGCCTGGCTGTCGATGCTGGAAGTTATTCCGAAGAGTGTTTTTTATGTGCTTGCCCCAGAGAATTACGAAAGGTATGAAAGGTGGCGCAAAGACATTGAAAGGGTAAAAGTTTTCGTTGGGAATACGGGGCTTTCGTCGAAGCAGGCGGAAACGCTCGATGTCCCCGGTGGAACCAAATTGGCGGACTATCTTCGTCGTCCCGATGCGGATTGGAAAAAGGTATTGGATATGTTTTCTGAAATATCTTCGCTTGAAGAAATTCCTGCGCGGACTTTTAGAATTGAGATGAAGTATTCGGGATACATAGCGCGTCAGTTGAGCGATGCGCGGGAATTGAGGAAACTGGAATTTCTGGAAATCCCCGAAAATTTTAATTTTTTAAAAATCGGACTTCGCAGCGAAGCTGTGGAAAAATTTTTTAGAAAAAATCCCAGGAATATCCGGGAGGCATCACGGATACCAGGAATCACGCCGTCCGACATAGCGGTTCTCGTCGGTGCAATAAGAAAGATGTTTAATGATAAACAATGAAGTTATCACCTTATGTTGCAAAGAGATAGTGTGATAAAAATATGCAGCGAATTCAAAATTAGTTTGCCGAAATATTTTTGGCAGAAAATAGATGAATATGTTAATTTAATCGAGGGAAATGCGGAGAAATTCGGGCTTGTCGCCCTAAGAGAGGTCGAAAATTTGTGGCGGCGGCACATACTTGACTCTCTTGCAATTTTTTTATTCTATGAAATTGAGAGAGGCGATAATGTGCTCGATTACGGTTCTGGCGGAGGTTTTCCAGGGATAGTTCTCGCTCTGGCGAGGCCTGGGGCGAAATTCACACTCGCCGAATCAAATTCGAAAAAGGCAGAATTTTTAAAGTTTGCAGCGGAGAAAATGGGACTGGAAAACGCAAAAATTTTGCCCAACAGAGTGAAAAGTGTTTTAAAAAAATTGGTTCTTGTTAGAAAAAGTTGGTTAATAGAATGCGTCGATAGCGAGCAATTTCAGGTATTGTAAATCTTTTATTCCGTATGCTCTACGC
>JAGHAI010000067.1 GCA_021161555.1 bacterium | reverse complement strand
TTATGAATTGTTCAATTTTTATAATTTTTTAAAATAAAAAAAAGCCAAATTATGACAAGAAATATTTTAAATTCCGCAATGTTTTTAAAAAATTGTTGGAATTAAAAAGACATAAAGAGTTAATTTTATAAAATTCAATGGAATATATCTTTATAAATAAATTGTATTTATCTGGAGTTTCTTCTGGTTTTCAATGTAAAATTATTACCGCAAAAAATTTCTACTAATAAGAGTTTCTTCTACTTCTTCTATGGTGTTTAGACTTTTTATATCGATAATTTATTGCTAAAAAATAATTAGGGGCAATTGATGAAAAATCTCGATATTGGAAATACATTTTTAAAATTTCTTCAACCCGATATGGCAATAGACTACTTAAACAAAGCCGTTGAAGAGGAGCCCGACAATGGTGAAGCATGGCTTTCTCTTGGTAAATGCTATTTGTATGATAACGACCTCGAAAATGCGGAAAAATTTTTTAAAAAATCCGCAGAATTAATTCCCGATAATACTGAAGTATGGTTATTGCTCGGTATAATTTGCAAGGATATGGGCAGAGAATCAGAAGCGATAAAATTTTTCAATAAAACACAGGAACTTGGATTAGAAGATGATGAATTATTCAGGATAATAGGCTTTGTATATTGCGCTATGGGAAAGCTAATTGAGGCAGAAGAGAACCTGCTGCGCTCTGCTCACATTTCCCCGGATGAAGCTGAAACATATTGTCTGCTATCGCACATTGAAAAGGCAAGACAGAATTATTCAAAAGCTGAAAATCTGTTGCTAAAGGCATTAGAAATAGAACCGTATAATTTCGATTATCTATATTATCTGGGCAATGTTTATTATCGTAGCAGAGATTTTGAGAGAGCAATAAGACTTTTCCAGAGATGTAATTCCATCGATGATGGGAAGTTTCAGGTCTGGAATGATATGGGATTGTGCTATATTGATTTGGGGGATTATGAACGGGCGAAAAAATGTCTCAAGCGCTCGATGGAACTAACTCCTCTGCATTTTCGACCATATTATAACACGGCTTGCGTATATTCGTTGACGGACAACACAGACGAAGCACTGGAATATCTCGAGAAATCATTTCAACTGTGTTCGCATCGAGTTTGCAAACTGGTAATGAAAGACCCCGACCTGAAAAAACTGTGGAACGAGCCGAGATTTATTTCACTTTTCCTGAAATATTGCGATAAAGGGCAAAACGAAGAGAACAATTGATGTATATTATGCACTTTGAGAGGCAGAATTATTCTGCTGTGCCAGTTTCTCCCAACTTGAATATCGCCGACACATAGAGAGCATAGGCAGTCCAGTCAGAAAAATTCGCCTTAATTCTTCCCTCAATGTCCATTTTCTGGTGAATTGGATATCGCGTCCCCATATCTATGTGCGGCTCGAGTGTCGTTCGTTTTTCTTCTGCACCAAATTCGGGCACTTTGCTATACATATCAACTCCAAGTCCCACGCCGAGAAATGGTGTATATTTTTCTATTGGAAAATCGAGGCGAACGGTGAGATATATCGCGAGATTGGATAGTTTTGTCGTCTGAGATGCCTCTTCCTTCGACCCGAACCAGTATTCGATTCCGCCGTCGAGACCGAGATTTTCCGAAAGTTTTCCAAAGTCAGCCCAGAGACCAAAGCCTGGATTTATGCCATATCCATCCACAACATACAGCATCCCAATTTTTCCTGCAACACTGTTCAATCCTATATTTGGCTTAAATTTGCTTTCGCTTTCCTGAGCAGTCAGAAAGGCAAATAGCAGTGTAATAAGTATAATCGCCGTCCTTCGCATTTTCGCCTCCTATCTGAACGATATTTTTCTGTTCCCCAGAACTTTTCTCACTACTCTTCCATTGGATTCATCAAACAAGATAATTGTTGTTTCTCTATCGTCCAGAATTTTTTTAATATCCCTGCCCAGAATTACGGCAGCAGTGGAAAGTGCATCCGCTTTTAGTGCACTTTTGGCTACGACTGTTGCTGCTATTGCGCCGCAAGCGGGCTTTCCCGTTTTCGGGTCGAAAATATGATGGTATCTAACGCCATCTTTGATGAAAAACCTTTCATAATCGCCAGCAGAAGCGCAGCCGAAACCAGACGGCAGCTCAAAAGACGCTATTATGCCATCTCCTCGTGGATTTGCGATTCCAATTGTAAAATTTTCTCCATCGCGCCGCCAGCCGCGGATGTTTCTTCCGCAGTTTATGAGAAAACCACTCACTTCAGCATTGCGGGTGCAGAATTTTAAAAGAATATCATACAATTTGTCCGCGACAAATCCCTTTGTGAACGCTCCGAGGTCAATCTTAACATCGCCGAAAACCGCGCAGGAAGAATTTTCAATAAGCACGACATCAGATGATTTCATCAGCGCCAGCGCAGAATCAATTTCCGATTGTCGTGGTATCTTTTGTCTTTCTCCGCCAATGTCCCACAGTTCAACTATGTGCCCTATCTCTGGCTCAAGTGCACCGTTTGTGCGTTTTCGCCATTGAAACGCAATTCCTAATAGTTCAATCAGTTTGGAATTAACATCAATCGTTCCTGCCTGTGCGGCATTGAGCGAATACAGCGCAGAAGAACTGTCATACAGGTCTGTCAGCGAATCCCACAGCGCAAATTTTTCGTCGGCAATATTCCATATAGAATCAAGAGTTTCGTCCGTTGGCGAGCCGTATATTTTCAACTCGACGATGGTATCAAAGTATAGCCACTGCTTGCTGTGGACTTTTTCGGCGCCACATCCCGACAGAAGAAACGATAATATCCCTACGATGAGGATGAAAAGCGAGTTGAAAACATTATGCCTCTTATTTTTGCACATCGTTCAGTTCGCTCTGTATCTGCTGCATTCGATAGAGTTCAGCGTAATATCCTGCCTTTGTGAGAAGGTTCTGCGGTGCGCCGATTTCCGCTATTTCACCTTTACGAAGCACAACTACGATGTCCGCTTCCTGCAGAGCGGAAATCCTGTGCGAAACGACGAGGGTAGTTTTTCCTGCGCGTATCTTTTTCAGCGCTTCGAGAATTTCTTCCTCCGTTTCAGTATCGACGGCGGAAAGCGCATCGTCGAGAATCAAAATCGGAGGGTCGAGCAATATCGCTCTCGCAATAGCCAATCTCTGTTTCTGTCCTCCCGAAAGTGTGACGCCGCGCTCCCCAATCAGCGTATTATATCCATCGGGGAAATTTTTCACATCCTTATGAAATTGCGCTATTCTGGAAGCAGCAATTGCTTCATCGTCGCCTGCTTCAGGATTGCCAAATTTTATATTTTCCATAAGAGTTGTCGAAAATAGAAAGGAATCCTGCGGCACGAGGGCAATCGCACTGCGCAGGGAAGATAGTTTAATTCTGCGAATGTCGTTTCCGTCTATGAAGATGGTGTTATCAGGCGGGTCGAACAGGCGCGGCAGAAGAGAGATAAGCGTGGTTTTCCCCGAGCCTGTGCGCCCGGTGATGCCGACAAACTGCCCCGCATCTATATGAAAGGATATGTTCCTCAAAACAGGCTCAAGTTCCGGTTTGTAGCGGAATGTTAAATTTCGGAATTCAATTTCGCCCCAAAATTTTTCTACGGATTTTGCATCGGGAAGGTCTGTTATCTGTGGTTTTTGTTCAAAGACTTCCATTATCCTCGTCAGAGACGCCTTTCCGCGCTGATATAGGTTAATCACCCATCCAATTGCAATCATAGGCCAGATGAGCAACCCAAGATAACTGTTGAAGGCGACGAAATCACCCATACTCATCGTGGCGAGGATTACCCGTTTGCCGCCGAGAAATAAAACGAGCGCGAAGGAAAGACCAATGACAAGACCGATAAGCGGTTCAAACATCCCCTGAATGATGACCATACGCAGATTTTTGTGAACATAATCTCTGCTGATTTCTTTGAAGCGCCTTGTTTCTGTTTCTTCGCGCACATAACTTTTCACAACCCGAATGCCGGAAATAACTTCCCTCACGAAATCCGTCATTTTTGCGAAACTTTCCTGAACGAGTTTGAACCGCCGAAACATAATTCTCCCCACAAAACCGACTATAATGGAAAGTACAGGCAGCGGAATAATCACATACATTGTAAGTCGGGGGTTTATGTATATCATCATACCGAGAGCGGTAATCATAAGAAATAGAGTATCGACAAATGCGACTGTTCCAATTCCCGCCATCATCCTGACGGCATCAAGGTCGTTTGTCGCCAGCGCCATCAGGTCTCCGACTTTGTGCCCGGAAAACCATCCGGGCGAAAGTGTGAGAAGATGCGAATAAAATGCCTTCCGCAGACGCATTTCCATTTTTCGCGATATACCTATTATAAGATATCGCCAAAAAAATCTTGCTATAATCACGCCGAGAGCGAGAAGAAGAATTATCGCCGACAATTTTAAGAGCATCGACGATGTCGCATTCCCCAGAGAAAGAGCATCGAAGGCACGCCTGACAACAAGCGGAATGAACAACTGAAACAAATCCACGAGAATCAGAGTCGCCACTCCAAAGAGAAAACGCCACAAACTACCCCTAAGATATGGACGCAATGTGCGAAATACTTTTAGCATAGCCAGAATTTTAAAAGACTAAAATTTTTTCGCAAGCAAATAAATTTTCACATAGAAAAAAACCAGCGGAATATTAAGTATTTTTATTTCGGCGAGCGATTTCAATCGCTCACTTGGTATCGCAACTCACGACTTTAGTCGTGGGTTATTTTCATCAATTGGCAATTAGCAATTCACAATGCAAAATTTTTAAGTCAGTTAGACTGGCACAATTTGAGCGACAACAAGGAGCGAAACTCAACGCAGCGCGAAGCGTGGAAGGTGAAGCCGAAGGCTTCCTCATAGCCTGTCTATTCCCATTCGATTGTTCCAGGTGGTTTGCTCGTGATGTCGTAAACTACTCGATTGATGCCTTTTACTTCATTTACGATTCGAGATGATACTTTTTCGAGCAATTTTTGAGGCAGTTTTGACCAATCTGCGGTCATTCCGTCGGTTGAATTGACGGAGCGCAGTGCAATTACATTTTCGTATGTTCTTTCATCTCCCATAACGCCGACGCTCTGCACGGGCAGAAGAACCGCAAAAGCCTGCCAGACTTTATCATACCATTTACTGTCGATTAGTTCTTCGATGAATATTGCATCGGCTTCGCGAAGGATTTCAAGTCTTTCTTCCGTGATATTTCCAAGAATTCTCACGGCGAGACCTGGTCCGGGGAAAGGATGGCGCCACAGCATTTCCTTCGGTATTCCGAGTTCTTCGCCCATTTTTCGGACTTCGTCCTTAAAGAGTTCGCGCAGTGGTTCAATCAGTGAAAATCCGAGCATTTCTGGCAGTCCGCCGACATTGTGATGTGTCTTTATTGTTGCAGAAGGACCGCGAAACGAAACGGATTCAATCACATCCGGATACAGCGTTCCCTGAGCGAGCCAGCGCGCATTTGGTATCGATTTTGCTTCTTTTCGAAATACTTCGATGAATGTATGTCCTATTATCTTTCGTTTTCTTTCGGGGTCGGACACATTTTCGAGAGCGCGAAGAAAGATTTTTGACGCATCTACGAAGTGCAGAGGACGGCGGAAATGCCGTTCATATTTTTCTCGGACCTGTTTCGCTTCGTCTTTTCTCAAAAGTCCATTATCGACGAAGATGGGAACAAATTTTTCACCGACCGCTTTTAATAAAATCGCCGCCACAACGGTGGAATCCACGCCGCCAGAATATGCGAGAACCACCTTCTCGTCATCTGCCACAATTGATGAGATTTCCTCGATTTTTCTGTGAGCATATTCGCCAAGGTCCCACTTTTCCGAACAGCCGCATATCTTTCGGACAAAATTTTTCAAAATTTGAGTTCCCTGTTCTGTGTGGTGCACCTCGGGATGAAACTGCATCGCGTAGATTTTTCTTTTATCATCGGCAATTGCAGCGATGGGCAGTGTTTCGGTGTGCGCTATCGCATAAAATCCCTTCGGCAGAACTTCGATATTGTCCCCGTGGCTCATCCACACTCTTTTATTATTTGTGATGTCGGCAAAGATATCGTTTTTTTCATCAATCATAAGAGTTGCGGGACCGTATTCTCGCCGTCTGGCACGGGCAAGTTCCCCGCCGAATTTCTTCGCAATCAACTGCATACCATAACAAATTCCGAGAATTGGAACGCCAAGCGAAAAAATTTCGTTGCTGACATCGGGAGAATCAGGGGAAAGAACGGAAGCAGGACCCCCGGAAAGGATAATTCCACGAAGCGAATTATCGGCAAAGCGAGAAATATTTGCTGAATAGGGGAGCAGTTCCGAATAAACACCAATTTCGCGCACCCTTCGTGCAATCAGTTGAGAATACTGCGAGCCGAAGTCGAGTATGACTATTTTTTCCAAAGACGACCCCCGTTCTGCTTCTTGTAGAAAATATTTTTAAAAATTAAATTATCGATTTATAGATGCACCACTGCTGCTGACGGAATAATTCTGAAAAATTTCGCCGAAAACTATCTTGCCGAAGGTGGCGGACCCCACCCCAGTTTCGTTCTGAGGACATCGTAAAATGAGCGCCTGTGATATTTGGCAAACATCGCCCTATACTGCGATTTTCTTATAATCACAGCGCCTTCCTGCGGTAATTCAAGTGTCGTCTGTCCATCGACAACGAGGTGAGGCGACCTTTCGACATCGCTGCTTCTATAATGGATTTCTATCTGGTCTTCGGAATTCACAATGAGCGGGCGAATCGCCAGAGTGTATGGTGCAAGAGCCGTTATAATAAAGGCTTCCATCTTCGGCGAAAGAATTGCTCCGCCAGCAGCCATCGAATAAGCGGTGGAACCTGTCGGCGTTGCAACTATTATCCCATCCGACCAGATGTGGCTCACAAGACAGCCCGATATATATACCGTAAGGTGCAATATCCTCGGAGAGCCGCCCTTATCAATTGTGATTTCATTCAGCCCGATGAGTATTTCTTCCGAAACGCCGTCAGCGTGCGCATCGAACATCATCCGTTCTTCAACCCAGTATTCACCTGAAAGGATGGCTGGAATTGCTGTTCCCAGTTCTTCTGGGAGTAGGTCAGTTAAAAAGCCAAGCCTTCCCATATTCACGCCGAGAATTGGCACGCCAAACTTTGCGAAATTGCGCGCCGCCGCAAGCATCGTCCCGTCGCCGCCGAGGGTGATTATTATGTCGGTCTCGCCTAACATTTCGACAGAAGTGCCCTCTCCAAAACCAGCAGCCGTGGATATTTCTGATGTCCATAGAACTTCTACATCGCGCAGAATGTTCTTCAATCGGTGCGCAGTATAGATAACGCTCGATTTCCGCGCATCCCCAAAAACACCAACACGACTTATTTCGGAATTTTTCGCCATCTATTACCCCTGAAGAAATCTCATACAAACTACAACTCCCACATCATCCATTTATAGCAAAACCATTCACCGCAGATAAAATCAATTCAGCGCCTGGATTATATCAGGAGGAAGCGCAGTTCCCACAAAACTATCTCATCACCGCAACAGTTCCGTTGCAGACAACTTCGCCGTCAACGAGTATCACATATATATAGACACCCTGCGGAAGCACATTCCCATTGGAATCTGTTCCGTCCCATTCGTTGGTGCCGCCGGACATACCCAATTCAGAATGTGTAATGCTTCTGCGATAGACTTCCCGCGACTGGACATCGTAAATCACAAGTTCCGCATCGTCGGTGAACATCTCGGGATACTTAAATACGACGCGGTCGTTGTATCCATCGTTATTCGGTGTAATCGGCTTCGGCGACGCATCGCATTTCACTTCCGGAAGGACAACGAAAGTCCAGATTGTGTCGGCGAAATTGTCGTCGCAGTAATATATTTCGTCATACGCGGACACTTCAACCGCTACGGTATCCTCGAAAACCACATCGTTGTTCTCGGGGATGTAGCGAATTTCGTATCCATCGGGAATTCTCGACCAGACCAGATTATCGTGTTCAATTGTATTTCCGTCGATGACAACGATGACTGAAGAGGAATCCACACCGGCGGGCGCATCGGTTATGTCGATGACGATATCCTGCTGATTATCCACGACGAGCGAACTATCCGCGGGAGCGGATAATACAAGCACCGGCGGGGAATAATCCATAAAGAATACATAGTTCATCGGCTCGGCAATGTTGTTTCCGAGCATATCCGCAGCGGATACGACGGAGACGGAGATTTCTTCGCCGTCGCTAAATGGAGTGGATGGAACGAAATACAGCGTGTCGTTGCTGTAGGTAAGTTCTTCATCCGAAATGTCGAATGTATCTCCGTTCACGACGATAATTATTGTGGAAGCATCAACGCCGTCTCCATCGTGGATGTAAATTTTCACAGTTTCCGGGTCGCAACTGGACACGGATGAATCTGTGGGCGATATGGGATATACGATGGGCGCATCTGCAGCGATTGCAAAATTCCAGCAGGTATCGAGAGTGTTTGGTCCACAGAAATCTTCATCAGCCAGATCGGGCGCAGAAAGACACACTTCTATCGTATCCCCGCCGGAGAACGAGACATCGCACAGCGACGGGTCGAAGATTAGAGAATCACCGTTGTCAAAATATTCAAGGCAATCGTCTGAAATTGTGTAGGATACGCTGTCCACGATTAGCGTAAGCCCAAGTGTGTCCACTCCGCTTGTGGCATCCGATAGAATTAAATTTATTACTGGCTGTGCGCTCGATACGACTTCATCGGGCAGAGGAGAAACAATCGTAATCGTCGGCGGCGAAAAATCAACCGTGAAGAAAATACATCCATTGTCGTCGTTGAGATTGCCGAGGGAATCGGCGATGGAATCCACGCAGGCGTAAATTTCAGCCCCATCAGCAAAGCCGCCGGATGGGACAAACGAAACGGTATCGCCAAAGATATGAATCTCCGCATCGCCGTAGTGATAGGTCGTCGGCATGCCGTCTTCCGTTATTGTAATTGTCAGCGTGGAGAAATCGATTCCATCGCTATCGGCAAAAGCCCACACGATTGAATCGGGATTACAGGCGACGAACACACTTTCCGCGGGGCGAACGACTTCCACAAGCGGTCCGCCAGAAGCGATGATGAAATTCCAGCAGGTATCCGAAACATTCGGTCCGCAGGTATCGGGCTGGTCTCCTGCGGAAATGCACACATCAATTGTGTCTCCACCGCTCCAGTCGGAAAATGCAAGCGATGGGTCAAGGCAAATCTGACCGGTCAATAAATCCACCGATACCGCGGCATCCAGCGTGTCGAAATCCACACCTTCGACAGTAATGATGACAGTTGACCAATCTACACCGCTTCCCGCATCGGATATATCCGCGCATATCGTCGGATAGAGTTCTCCGACGACTGTTCCCGGTGCAGGAAGAAGATTTATAATGGTCGGCGGCACGAGGTCGAAGAAAAATGTTATCACATCCGAGCCACCAAGTGCGTTGTAAATCGAATCCCTGGCGGCGACTACTTCAATCTCAACCGTCATTCCATCATCTATAATTGGCGGTGTCCAGATGAGACACAGGGAATCCGCAAATTCGGTATATGAAATTGCGGCGGAATCGATTGTCAATACGGATGAAACTCCATCGACGGTAATCTGCACTTCGGTGGATTCGGGGATTATGCCGTCCACATCGAAAACGGTGATGGGGACTGAAAAAGTAGAACAAGCTACGAAAGCACTATCTTCGGGACTTCTTATGAACGCATAAGGTCCGCCGCCGGAGACTGTGAATGTGCAGCAGGTATCTGTGGCGTTTGGTTCGCACACATCACCGGCGCAGTCTTCAAGATGCCAGCACACCTCGTAATCCGTTCCACCCGCAAGGGAAGGCACACCATCAACGCGGAATGTATCCCCCGAAACTACGACAGAATAAATCGTGCCATCGATGGTAGCTGAATATGAAGAAATCGTTCCGCAGCCTTCGTCAGCGGCTATGACATATATATCCGGGCTTGCAGTGTAAACAGTTCCACCGCAGGCAGGATGAAATTCCACAATCTCAGGTGCGCTTCTGTCGAGGTTGAATGTCCATTCATCTGTGGTGAAGTTGCCTAGCAGGTCTGAAATATTTATCTGCGCGGTGATTGTCCCCGTTTCAGGCAGCGGCGGAGATGGATGCCATACGATACTGCCACTTCCCGAATCAAAATATACTTCCGCATCGCCGTATGCGGCGGACGAAGTGTAACTTCCGCCATCTGTGGCGAATAGGGAAAGACTTGAAATGTCCACGCCGGGAGCGGAATCTTCCACCGCGATGACGATGCTGTCGCAATCGCAGGACCACCACAGCGATTCTGGTATGGCTATCACGGAATCCACAGGCGGCACGCAATCTGTGGAAAAATGCCACACTACATCGAGGGCATTATCGGAGCAAAAATCGGTGGTGTCTGTAGCGAGAAGATGAACCGTAATCGTGTCGCATCCCGTCATATCGATGCACATCGAATCGACGACGACAAGCCAGTATGTATCCACGGGGGAAATAGTTATGCAGGTGCTTCCCGCAGAGAAATGATAACTTCCAATCGTGATGTCTATTGAACTCGTATCGAGCCCTGAAATGTCATCGTCGATGTAGGAGGAAAATTCAAGATGAGGCGATGAAACGATTTCGCCATCGCTCGGATAGTTATTCCATATATACGGCGGCGACAAATCAACGGTGAAACTTTCCGAAATTGTGGTGGAAAGCGAATTTCCAACCATATCATCTGCGGAAATTAACGCTACATTTATAACCGAGCCATCTGACCACATCGGCGACGGAACGAACACGAGATATGGGTCAGAATAGCGCAGTTCCCAATCGTCTGTTGTGTAAACCACGCCATTTACGCGCAGTTGAATCGATGATTCGTCCACTCCGTCGGGGTCGGTCAGGTTGATTACAATCGATTCAGGGTCGCAGGATGTGTATCCTTCGAGTGGACTTACGAATGATGCCACAGGACCGGCGCAGTCGTGCGCATCGACGAAAACCGTGTCGAAGGCAACGCAGTCCATTCCATCGGTCACGACGACGGCATAACTTGTGGGAGATGTCGGCGAAACAGTGGGATGTTCCTCGTAGGAAAATGGTGTTGTTTCGCCGACGACATACCACTCGTATGAAAACGGCGCCGTCCCCGAGAGAGCCACAGAAGAACCACCCAAAACCAATATTGTTCCCGAACAAATAGATGTATCCGGTCCTGCGTCGGCGACGAGAGAACATTCTCGCGTAACCACAAATGTCCAGCAGGTATCGAGTTCGTTCGGGGGACAATAATCAGGTGAATCCCAGGCGTTTATGCAGACTTCCACATCTTCATCGGGTGGATAAGTGATTCCAGCGCAGGCTGCATCGAAGGAAAATGTCGTCCCATCCCAGGAGACGCAGGACGAATCAACGGATAAAACTATTGTGTCATCCACCACAACGACGAGTGATTCCAATCCGCTCATATCGTCGAAAATGTCGAACGAAAACGAAGGCTCCAGAACGAGTACCGTATCGCCATCGGCAGGAATTTCGGCTGAAATGTATGGAGGAGAAAAGTCGGTGTAAAAGCAATATCGCAGCGTGTCGTCCATCTCCCCGCCGAAAATATCGACAGCCCAAAGCGAAACACACACAGTATCGTTATCCGACCAGAATGAACCTCCCCCATTGAAGGTTAAAATTTCGGATATACCATCGTAAGTCACTTCAGCAGAATCGATTGTATAAGGCGTTCCGTCAACGGTGAGCAGAATAGTCGTCGCATCCACGGCGTTTACCGTTCCTTCGAGGTGAATTGTCAAAATCTGGTCGTCGCAGGCGGTGTATTCCCCATCGTCTGGCTCGATTGGATACGCCACAACATTTCCGACGGAAACGACAAAACTCCAGCATACGCTATCGGAATTCGGCGGGCAGTATGAATAATCCACATCGTCAAAAAGTGAATCAATGCAGACGAGAACAGTTCCGCCTTCGGTGAAGGAAAATCCCGAAAGCGTGAGATTGGGGTCGCTCCAATCGTAAGTAAAGCCAGAAACGGCAGCGCCGTTGAGATATACGGAGATGTAGTTGAAGGAGTTTGTATCGACGCCAGCGGGCGAATCTGTTATATTTATGACTATGTTGGGCGCAGGGTTGGAAATCGTCGAACCAGGCAGGGGATTTGTCATATCAGCAGAAGGATCATCAGCATCCACTATTACATAACAGGAATCTTCTTCTCCTTCGCAACCGTTGGTATTTTCATAATTCACAAGCCGAATTCTAACCGTATCACCTGTGGAATACGACGACGGAGGGGTAATGGTCAGAACAGAATCGCTATATGTCATAACGCCTGAAGCCCAATCATACAATGTCCCGTCGATTTCCACAATAAATGTCGTCTCGTCCACCGATGTGGATGCATCGGCGACGACGAACTGGAATTCCGGCGGATTGCACGAAATAACACCGCCGCAGGAATCGGGAATTAGATTGTATGAATACGGCGCAGTCGATATATCCACGAAGACGGAATCCACAGCCGAACAACCCGCGTTGTCCGTCACTGTGAGATAATACCAGGTGGGAGACGACGGCGAAGCAAACGGATTTGGCGAAGACGGGTCTGATAATCCAGCAGTGGGCGACCAGGAATAGGTATATGGCGTAATTCCGCCGAATGCAGCGGGGGTTCCGCCGATTTGCACCGAATCGCCTGCACACGCCACAAAAGAACTTCCCGCATCAACCGATAAGTTTGAGACACTTATGATAATTCCCTCATAATCCATACAGCCATTCTCATCGGTTATGTAAAATGTGTAGGCGGTGCTGTGGTCGGGATATATGAAAGGGTCTGTCGCATTTGGGTCAGAAATGTCGGTTTCAGGCAGCCAGTGATATGTGACCGTTCCGACTGCGCCCGTATAAGATGCGTGCAGTTGAATTGTATCGCCTGCGCAAAGCATTGTATCGTCCGCAGTGACGGTCAAATCTATATTGCTCGGATGAGGAATATCCACCGAAAAAGTGTCGGAAAAACTGCTGTCGTATCCGAAACAATCGCTGAAATCAATAGTTACAATATATTGTTGTGTTGTTCCCCATACCGATGGGTCGAACAATACGCCCCAGTCTATGTTATACGAACCGCCATATCCAGCCATAGTGCCCATATCGAGCGGATTTTCCGTCGATACCACATTAAAGCCCGTGCCTTCAAGTGTGGCGGAGACATCACAAATCGAGTCTGTGCCGCCATTTATCACCATAAAAGTGAAGTGAACTGTATCGGGGTTCATCGTTCCATCGCAATCGTATGAAAAGGTCGGCGGTTCGTGGACGAGCGTAACCGATGTGGTATCAAAATTTCCTATGCCAAAATATGTGACGAAAAGGGCGCTATCGCCAGGGGATACCGGTCTATCATACCACTTCACCATCACGGCAGAATCATCGTATAAATTTCCCGTTGCCGTCGCCCACTGTGCATCATCCCAGCCGAATACAATGCTGTGATATGTCAAATCCAATGGGCTCCAGCATTGCCCATACCAGAACACATCGGGCATTGTAGCTTCGTATCCCACCAGCACGCCGAGCGCTCTGAGGTCGCCAGGCGCAGGCGGATAAGTCCCCGAATATGCACGCCATAATGTTGGAATTGAAGGCGCATAGAAAATAGATGAATTGGCATTATATCCGTAGGATGTGGAAATCGGCGCGCCGTCGTTGGTGTCAATCATCGTATCGAAGTAAATCATCGCGCCACAGTTGTGAGAAGAACCATCCACAGGCTTCATAACGATGCTGTGTCTTATCTCCTCAATTTCACCGGGGGATGTGCCGAGCGAAACCGGCCTATATAAAAGACGAATGAAGACGCCGTTCCAGTCCCACCATTCTACCACAACGGTAGAATCTTCAACTTTGACATACTGCGTATCTGATGGCGGCATTTCATCTGCGGGGTCGCCTGCAGCTTCTGTTTGAGACCTTGCCCAGACGCCATCCACATAGAAAATCATCCAGCAGGTCCATCCGTCTCCGGGCCAGGAGAATGTCAGTTTTTTATATGTTCCCGTTCCTGCTGGGTCTCCGCCTTCCTCAAAATTGCCGTCGTCCCCATCGAGGTCGATGTCTGCGGCAACATAGCCATTGCCAATTCGAGCAACGACCATAGAGGATTTATCGTCGGAAGAAGATAGAACTTTATCCCAGTGGCTTCCCCAGACGGCAGGGAAAAGAAACATCAGCAGAAAAAATATCCTGAAAAAACGCATAGATTACCCTCCGATTTATAAGTAAAATTTACACATTTATTCAACTTTCCTGACGACGATTGTAATTTTCCGTCCCGCTATCTTCCAATCCTTCTGAAAATCGTTTTTTTCAGCCTGTTCAAATGAAACATTCACAGCCAGAGTTTCGTTTGCTATGTCTTCTCTGTGTTTTTCAAGTGCCGCTTTTAATTCCGCATCATCCGTTATAAGCGCCAGGTTGATGCGGTCGGTGACTTCCAGACCCGCTTCCTTTCTCGTATTCTGAATCCTGTTGACCGCTTCCCGCGCATAACCTTCCGCTCGCAGTTCGGAAGAGATTTTTACATCAAGCGCAACGGTGATGCCTCTATCGGAAGCCACAGAGAAATTTTCCTTAGAAACCATCTCGACTTCAATATCTTCTTCGGTAAGAGTATGGTCAGTTCCATCTATCGATATGTGCCACCTGCCATCGTTCATCCCGGAAATTATTTCATCTATGCCCATCGATTCGATAGCCGCCTTCACCTGCGGCATTCTCGAGCCAAATTTTTTGCCCAGTTCTCTGAAATTCGGCTTTATTCGATACGATGTGAACATCGAGGCGTCGTCAAAATATTCAATTTCCTTGACATTCAATTCTTCGCGGGCAACAGCAGTCATATCGTCGGGTAGTTCTTTCATCCCTTCATCAAGAACGATGAACATTTTTGCCAGAGGCTGTCTGATGTTTATCTGCGCATTACTCCTCGCAGAACGCCCCAGTTCAACTATTTTTATCAGCAGTGAGATGTTATCTTCGAGTTCCGCGTCAATTTTTTCATCGTCGTGCTGCCCAATCTGGACGAAATGAACAGATTCTCCGGCGCTATCGCGGATGCTTTCTGTGAGAGCGCGCCAGTAGAAATCTGCCGTCATCGGCGCAAATGGGGCAATAAGTTCGCACACAGTTTTGAGCGCCGTCCAGAGAACAGTGTATGCGGTTATTTTGTCCTGGTCCATTCCGCT
Source organism: bacterium (assembly GCA_021161555.1). Lineage (GTDB taxonomy): Bacteria > UBP14 > UBA6098 > B30-G16 > B30-G16 > JAGHAI01. Next base: position 7,140 of record JAGHAI010000067.1, on the reverse strand, counting down.
TCGCCAGAAACGACGGCGATTCCTGCGAACATACCAGTTGGATAATTCATCGATGACAAAACTCTGTATCGCCCTGGCGCTGCGCGTCATCTGGTAATCGTCCATCCATTCGCGATATTGTTTTATCAGAGTGTTGAGCCTCGAAATCAGCCATCTGTCGAGAATGTTAGGCAGTTCTTCGGGAAGTTCCTGCGGTTCGTAGCCATCTATCGTCGCATATATGGCGAAGAAGTTATATGTGTTTCTAAATGTATCGAAGAATTTTCTAAAAACTTCGGAAACGCCATCTTCGTCGAATCTCGTGGGAATCCAGGGGGGGCTCGTCGTCATAAAATACCACCGCAATGGGTCTGCGCCGAATTTTTCAATTACAGCGACAGGGTCAACCACATTGCCCCGTGATTTGCTCATCTTCTGACCATTTTTGTCGAGAACAAGTTCCATCACCACACAGGTCTTATAGGATGTCTGCTTCTTGACGAATGTCGAAATCGCAAGCAATGTATAAAACCATCCCCTCGTCTGGTCAACCGCTTCGGAAATGAAATCGGCGGGAAATTTTTTCATAAATTCTTCTTCGGAAATTCCAAACGGATAGTGATGCTGAGCAAACGGCATTGCGCCGCTGTCGAACCAGCAGTCGATTACTTCGGGAGTTCGTTTCATTTCCGCGCCGCACTTCGGACACTTCAACTTTATCTCATCCACTGCTGGCTTGTGCGGGTCGAAGTCCTCGGGAACATCATTCACCGCCATCTCGCGCAGTTCTTCATAAGATTCAACCGCATATTCATAACCGCATTTTTCGCAAATCCAGATGTTAAGCGGCGTTCCCCAGAAGCGCTCGCGGGATAATGCCCAGTCGATGTTGTTCCTGAGCCATTCGCCAAAGCGCCCCGAACCAATCCGTTCAGGATACCATCTTATTCGTTCGTTCTCCGCGAGCATATCGTCCTTGTATGCTGTGGTCTTGATGTACCAACTCGCTCGGGCATACTGCAGTAATGGAGAATCACACCGCCAGCAGAAGGGATAGGAGTGAACGACAGTCTCGCGCCTGAAGAGACGACCTCGCTCCTTCAAGTCTGCAAGTATTTTTTCGTCGGCATCTTTGAACCACATTCCAGCATAAGGCTCTGCCTCGGGCTTAATTTGTCCCTCATCGTCCACGAGCTGAACCATCGGAAGGTTCCATTTCTGCCCTGTCTCAAAGTCTTCCTTTCCAAATGCGGGAGCGGTATGGACAATTCCCGTGCCGTCCTCGGTAGTAACATAATCGGCGGTAAGAACATACCACGCGCGCTTTTCGGGCTCCACAAATTTGAAGAGCGGCTCGTAATCGAGCCCGACGAGTTCTTTTCCCCTGTAAGATTTAATAATGCTGTAGTTTCCTTCGCCCAGCACTTCATCTGCGCGCTCCTCCACAATGAAATATTTTTTCTCGCCATATTGGACGAGCAGATATTTATAGTCGGGATGAACGGCGAGGGCGAGATTTGACAGAAGAGTCCAGGGTGTCGTCGTCCACACGAGAAAATATACATCGTCAGGAATTTCTTCCTCGCCGGGCAGCGGGGAAATCAGTTTCATAGTTATATAAATCGACGGGTCTTCCGTGTCGCGATATCCGAGGGCGACTTCGTGGTCGGAAAGTCCCGTGCCACAACGAGGACAATAGGGCAGAACTTTATATCCTTTATAAATGTATCCTTCGCGGAAAAACTTTGCAAGTATCCACCACAGCGACTCAATGTATTCGGGCTGATATGTGATGTATGGATTTTCTAAATCGAGCCAGTATCCGATGCGGCGGGTCATCCATTCCCAGTCCTCCAGATAGCGCAGTACACTTTCCCTGCAGGCGGCATTGAACTTTTCAACACCATATTTTACAACATCCTTTTTGCTCTTCAATCCGAGTTCGCGTTCCACACTTATTTCAACGGGCAAACCGTGAGTATCCCATCCCGCTTTACGCTCCACAAAATATCCCGTCATAGACTTATATCGGCAGACGATGTCCTTAATCGTCCGTGAAATAACATGATGGACACCGGGTTTTCCGTTGGCGGTCGGCGGACCTTCGTAGAAGTTGAACCGTTGCCTGTTCTTTGAAAGTTCCAGTGAACGAAAAAATATCCGTTCGGAATCCCAGAAATCAAGCGTCTCGTTCTCCAGATCGACCTGCGAAAATGATTTTTGCAGTTTTCTATATTCCATCAGATAAAAACCTCCTGCTCGAATTAGAAAATATGTGTCATAGTTTCATATTTGCAACATTTTTTTAAAGTGAGTTATACGGCATATCCCAGAACAAAAAATACAGTCGTGGAATTTTTCAGGCGAGAATTATTGTCATAGTTCAATCGACATCTATTTTGAGGAAGTTTTCTATTTTTGGCAGGGTGGATGGCTTTCCAAATATAGTTGTGAACTTCACCGCAGATGTGGGGCAACTTGTGCACAATCCGCATCGAATGCATTCGAGGGAATTCGGGTCTTCGGAAACATTTATGTCCACAGGGCATACAATCTGGCACCATCCGCAGCCCGTGCAGGCTGCACCATCGACCTTCATCTGTAAGATGCTCACGCGGTTAAACGGCGCGAGCAATGCTCCCACAGGACACACAGCGCGGCAAAATGGCCTTTTTACGAAAATCGATGCGAGAACAACTACGGCAAGTATGACAACCTTCGACCAATACAGCAGCCCCGCAAGGTGATGAAGTTCGGCATTTAAGAGCATTTGCGGTATTCCGCCTTCCAGCGCTCCCTGTGGACAAAGTTTGCAGAAAAATGTGTCGGAAATCAAATATGGTATGAGGAACACAGTAAATATTAGAAAAAGATATTTTCCAAATCTCATCCATCGGGGAAGGCGGAATTTTTTTGTCTTTATTTTGTAAAGCAAATCCTGAACCAGTCCGAAGGGGCAAGCCCATCCACAAAAAAGTCTTCCAACTGATGCACCGACTAAAATGATAAGCCCCAGAACATAGTAAGGAATTGCCTTAATAACCATAAAATGCTGTATTGAACCCGCAGGGCAACTAACAAATGTGCCCGGGCAGGCATAGCAGTTGAGAACAGGGGGAACAATTCCCTTCGCCGAGCCGCTGTATAGATGCGGTTTGAAAATCCATCCCGAAACATACCCATTCATTCCGACGGCGAAGACGAACTGCCAAAATGTTCTCAACCGGGAAAGCGGCTTAAATTCCATCGTTTTCCTTTCAGACGACAAAATCGGACTGCACTCAAAAAACTATCCTATGCCGACACAGGATAGACACAAAATCGAACCATTTGTGATGACTTCGAGAATGTCCTGCAATTTTATCCCATAGACGAGCAATAGCACACCTAATAGAACGGAAATAGCAAGGAATATAATTTTAAAAACTCTCATAAATTTTCTCCCCAGACCAGTCGCCGATGTTCTGTGTGATTGAAAAGTATTATCTTTTCTTTTCCAGTTCTTCGGGGGTAATCGCTATCTGGTCTTTGAAATCGTTCGATGGCTTGAACACAGGAATAACTCTCTTTTCGATAGGCACAGGTTCGCCTGTTCTTGGGTTTCGTGCCATTCGCGGCTTGCGAATTTTTAACTTAAATGTTCCAAACCGCCGTAACTCGATGTTATACCCGTCTGACATAACTTCTTTGATTACATCGAGAAGCGTATCGCAGATGACATGGACATCTGTTTTTGTGAAACCTGTGCGCTCCGCAACAATCTCGACAAGGTCTGCTTTTGTCATAATTGCTCCTTTTCTGGCTTTTCAATCTTCTATCTTGTTTATATTATATAATTTATGAAAAAGATTTATATTGTCAAGAGCAAATTTTGGTGCATCTTCATATTTTATCGCTGGTTGCATCGATGACTAAAATTTCCCGACAGTTTGTAGATAGATAGTCTTTTAATATATAATGCCAATTCCCGCAAGTGAAATTTTTATTGCGCCAGAAATTTTTTACATAATCTTTTCACTGGGAGAAGTCAAACGGAAATGTCAAAAAAAGCGATAATACTGGCATTACCAGGTCTGGGCGATGCACTGATGGCAACGCCACTTATCCGAACAGTTGTGCAGAAACTCGGATATGAAACAGACCTGCTTGTCGCTCAAAAGGGGACTTTTGGCGTGATGGAGACAAATCCTCATCCCCGAAAAATCCTCTTCTTCGATTTTGTGAAAGAAGGGAAGATGAAGTCGTTGAAGTTCCTGTTAAGCCTTCGAAAAAAGTATGACATCAGTTTCACCACATATCCCGCATTCCCGCGGGAATATCACTGGGTTGCTATGGCAATCGGTGCGAGGCGCAGAATCGGGCATCGCTTTTCATCGGGATATATTTCTCATTTTCACTTCATATATACCGATAAGGTCGAAGCACAGCAGGACATACACAATGTATATAACAATATGAATTTGCTAAAGCCTCTTGGATACGATATAGAACCAGGACCGATGGAAGCATTTTTGACAGAGGAGGACAGAGACCTGGGCGCAAAGTTTTTGAAGGAAAACGACCTGAAGGAGGGCGAATACATTTTCTTTCACAACGGGAGTTCGCTCATAAAGCCGAATTCTGAAAAGAAACGGCTGCCATCCTCCACTGTGGATGCTCTGATGAGGATGTTTTTAGAAGCGGGAATTCAGGTTGTGTATAACGCGGGTCCCGACGAGTGGCACATTCCCGACATTTCTGGCCTGGTCATTCTTCGCGGGCAGAAGATTCGCACAGTCGGGGCAATAATAGAATCTTCGGCGCTTGTCGTGTCCAACGATTCGGGACCGATGCACTATGCGGTGTCGCTGGGCAAAAAAGTTGTGGCAATTTTCGGAAACACAGACCCCAAAAAGGCATATCCCTGGCTGGTCAAAAGCGAGGTAATCACATCAGACTGGGATTGCGCACCCTGTTATGTGGACTACGCACAGCGGTTTTTTCCGTGCTATCATCCCGAATTTTCGCCCGATATGGAGAGTTTTCCCTGTATGATGGCTTTTGAACCCAAACAAATCTTTGACGCAACGATGAAATTGTTGGAGGATTTATGAAAATTTTTGTCAATAAAAAGGCTGGCACCCCAATTTTATCTCTGATTGTCCTTTCCACAATTTTTCTGGTGTCGGGCGTCGGAAATTGCGTTCCGAACAGGATGACGGCATCGATGCAGAGCGGCGCTCCGGCGTCGAATTCAATCGGCGACATAGTCTTCGATGGAAATTGCATCTGGGTTGCCACAGGCGATGGAATTTCGCGCACCTGCGACGGCGGACAGAACTGGGAACATTTTTTGCGCGGAAAATCGTTTTCCGCAATGTGCTTCGCATACGGAAAAATATTTGCCGAAGCGGCTTATGATACGGAAATCGCAGGAACTTCCTATCCCGTCGGGGAAAAACTTTACTGGACCGATGCTGACGACGAACCGGTGCAGTGGTATGAATTGACCCCCTGGCAGATGTGTCTCGTTCCCGATTTATCCTTTTCTGCGATGCTTTCGTACGACCTTGTGGCAGTGGCTTACGATGGCGATACGGCGCTCTGGTCGGCGAACTGGTACGGTGGACTGTCCCGCTCGTTCGACTGGGGCGAAAACTGGGAAAATATTCTCTGGTCGGATACATCTTATAATGTCGCCGACAGCGGAACTATCGTCGATACGACAATCTATGAGGATAGAGATTCAATTCTGGCTTTTGTCCTTGAAAACGGCGATTATCACTCCCGTCTGCTATATGCAGTTGTTGCCGACACATCAGCGGAACCACCAATAGTATATTGCGGAACTGCATCGGGGATTTTTGCGATACAGGATACGGTGTGGTGGCGTTCCCGAACGAATCAGGGATTGACCGGGAATTGGTGCGTTGCTCTTGCGGTGCAGTATTTGACATCGGGCAAAACAATTGTCTGGGCGGCGTCCCGCGCTGTGCCCGACGAAAGCGGACAAATAGATGCTATATGCTATTCCACAGATAACGGCGCATCGTGGGATACTCTCGCGACATACATTATGTGCTGGAATTTCGCATTTGGGTGTGATGCTGCCTTCTTCGCCTGCGAAGACGGATTTTATAGGGCAGATGTGCGGGAAGAAGGCGATTCAGTAGTCATAGATGATTTTGAAGAAATTGACATAGTGGATTCGGAAAGCGGCTTTCGTCTTCCTCTGGATGAGATGATTTCAGCCTGTGTGGTCGGCGATACAGTGTGGGCGGGAAGCGATTTTGGACTTGCATTTTCACCCGACTGCGGCGAAAACTGGAAAATTCTATTCACGCCGCAATCACCCGAATGGGAAAAGACTTATGCCTTTCCGTCGCCATTTTCCCCTTTCAATCACGGGGCGATGTTCTTCGTATTCAACAATCCCGAACAGGGCGAAGTGGAACTGAAGATATTCGACTTTGCGCTGGACGAAGTATTTTCTCAAAAAAGTTTCTTTTACGCTGGAACGGGAATGATGTTTCAGTGGAACGGCAGGGATAACGACGGAGAATATCCTGCAAATGGAATATATCACTATCGCATCGCTCTGCCCGATGGGACGAAACTCTTTGGAAAATTCGCGCTTTTGAAATAGTTTTTAATTATGCAGGTATTTCAGCTGAAATATAATCAGAAGGATTTGTTTCTCAGTTCTCTGCGAAGCAATGGTTCAAAACGGTACAAGCGTTATCTGGGTAGTCCTTTGAGGTATGCAGGAGGAAAAAGTCTTGCGGTTGGCTATATTGTGGAATTATTGCCTGACAATGTCAGGAAGGTCGTTTCTCCTTTTATTGGTGGTGCATCAGTTGAGATTGCGCTGGCTAATGAGCTCAATATCGAGGTTATAGGATATGATATATTTGATATTTTGGTGAATTACTGGCAGGTGCAGATTGAAAAACCTGAAGAACTTTTTACAAAGTTGAGCGAGTTAAAACCAGATAGAGAAGAATATTATCGGATAAAATCTATATTGAAATCCTATTGGGATGGAAATATCGAACTCGATAGACTTACTCTCGCAGCATATTATTTTTTCAATCATAATTTATCTTATGGTCCTGGTTTTCTGGGCTGGCCATCGAGCGTATATCTTAATGAGAAACGGTATTTAAATATGATTTTAAAAGT
>JAGHAI010000116.1 GCA_021161555.1 bacterium | reverse complement strand
GCGTAGAGCATACGGAATAAAAGATTTACAATACCTGAAATTGCTCGCTATCGACGCATTCTATTAACCAACTTTTTCTAACAAGAACCTTATTTCAAAACACTTTCATTCTTTCTGCTATTTTGTATAGAACAATTCCTGTGGCAACGGAAACATTGAAGGAATCTATTATTCCCGCCTGCGGTATGAAGACCTTTGCATCACATCGGGAAAGAATTTTTGTCGGAAGCCCCTCGCCTTCTGAACCCATCACTACGGCAGTTGTTTCCTTCGGGGCAAGTTCGCCGATGGGAACGGCATCTGCGCTTTCGTCGGGCTTTTGTGTCGCCACAACGAAATAATTGTGCTCCTTCAACACTGTTATCGTATGCGCTGCGGATTTTTCAATCACGATGGGTATATGTTCCGTTGCGCCTGCACTCGTGTGAACGACGGCTGGACTTATTCTCGCAGAATTTCTTTCAGGAATGATAACCGCTCCTGCGCCGCACAGATGCGCTGTCCTTATTATCGCTCCGAGATTGTGGACATCCGTGATGCCTGCGGCTATTAAAATAATTTGCGGCTTGCGGGATAAAATCGTCCGAAGCGAAGTATATATAAATTGTTCCGCAGAAGCCACAAGCCCCTGATGGTCAGAATGCCCGCAGAGATTGTGTAATCTCTGCTTATCGGCTATGCTAAATCTGAAATTCACGGAAATGCCATTATCCCGCAGTTCTTTCCTCAGCCAGTTCAAACTCTGCTTCGTGCCGAAGACTTCAAAGACCTTTCGGAATCCACGAATCGCCTCAAATACGGGATTTTTGCCGTAAATCATCTCTATGCCCGTTATTTCATCTTTCATTTTCACTCCTGCTCGGGTTTTATTGATAAAAACGAACCTTCCGCTGTAACCTTTGTATTAAATGGTCTGCACAATTTTTTCCATAACTTTTCGGCATACTTCACAGGATATAGATGCGGCTGCGCAAAATTTGTCAGCGTTTCCGTTGGGATAATCTTTGCGCTCAATATTTTTCCATCGGCAGTGGAAATTTTTAGAAGCGCGCCGACATTCCCCAGAGAATCGCGCTGGTCGAATATAAAATTTCCCAGAGAATAGGCAATTATACCGTTGCGGTAAAATTCAATTCCCTGCAGCCTGTGAGGATGAGCGCCGACTACGATGACAGCCCCGGCATCGATAAATTTGTGCGCCAGTTCGACCTGACGAATTTGAGGAATCGTATCGTATTCTCTGCCCCAATGTTCAAAGACGATAACTCTTGCGCCAAGTTTGTTCATCGCTTTTATCTGCGATATAGCCCGAGATTCGCCAGAAGCCTTCCAGGTCGGCGCGCATCCAGGTTCGTCGTCGCCCCAATATCCCGACTTCGTGTCGTTCAGCCCAAAAATCGTGAACCATTCACCGTTCACATAGAACGAGCGAGGCGCAAAAAATTCTTCTGCATTTCTGCCCGCGCCGACGGGAACGATGCCCGCCGCCCAGACACTGTCGACAGTTTCAACCACACCCGCGCCGAAAAAATCGTAGTTATGATTGTTGGCGAGTGAAACGCAGTCTATTCCCGCCCGAACGAGCCCTGTGAGAACGGATGGTTTCGCCTGAAAGACCCATTTTTTGCGGATGTGCCGTGTCTGCGTGCCAACCACACATTCGAGATTAACCACCGAAATATCAGCACTGTCAAAAATATTTTTCACTGCGGCGAACGGATAATCGACGCCATTTTCGTCGATAATTTTCCCCACACTACGAGCAAGCATCACATCGCCGCCGAAAATCAGAACGACGCTATCCCGCCCAGACGGAGCAAACCATTGACACAATGCAACGGAAAAAATTATGGGAATTGAGAAAAGCGCCAATATTCTCATAATCATCGTGGATTAACTACGATGTTGTCAATAAGCCTCGCCTTTCCAAGAAATGCGGCAACTGCAACCATAACGGGGGACTCAATCTTCTTCACGGGCTCAAGAGTTTCCGCATCGACTATTTCCACATATTGTATGCGAAACATCTTTGCCTCTTCAATTACCCTTCGCATCCTGTCCTTTACGATTTCGGGGTCAAAAATTCCGCTCTGAATCATTTTTTCGGCGAGCATCAGCGATTCATAAATTTTCGGTGCGACTTTCCGCTCTTTTGGTGTGAGATACTCATTCCTCGATGACATTGCCAACCCATCAGGTTCGCGCACTGTGGGTGCACCGACGATTTCTACAGGATAGTTTAAATCCCGCACCATCCGCCGAATCACCGCAAGTTGCTGACCATCTTTCTGCCCGAAAACTGCAAAGTGTGGCTGAACAATATTGAGAAGTTTCGCCACGACCGTCGCTACACCACGAAAATGTCCAGGACGAAAATAGCCACACAGAACATTGGTGATATTCCCCGAAACTTCCACATAAGTAGAATAATTTTCGGGATACATTTCCCTTTCATCGGGAAGGAATATCACATCGACGCCTTCTTCTCTGCACAGTTTTTTGTCGCGCTCGATATTCCTTGGATACTGCGCAAGGTCTTCACCAGCGCCAAACTGTGTTGGATTTACAAAAATCGACACGACGAGGACATCGCACTTCTTTCGGGCAATTCTCATAAGGGAAAGATGTCCCTCGTGAAGATATCCCATTGTGGGCACAAAGCCAATTATCCTTCCATCTCTGCGCGCCAGCGCCGATAACTCCTGCATTCGCGAAATTGAACTTACAATTTCCATATTATCCTTCGATTTCCTTTGCCAATTAAAATACTTTTTATAAATATAAAATGTCAAAAATATATAAACAATAATAAATTTCACTATGCCATCTTTCGATTACAACGCGGCGCTGAATTTTCTCGAATCGCTCTACGATTACGAAAAAAATGCGCACAAAAAATCACCGCCGCCATTTCACCTCGAAAAAATATCCGATGTCCTGAAAAAATTGGACAACCCGCAAGATAAATACAAAGTAATTCACATCGCTGGAACAAAGGGAAAAGGCTCCGTCGCGGCGATGACAACCGCCATTCTGAAAAGAGCGGGATTGAAAGTTGGAACATACACATCACCCCATTTAATCGACATCCGCGAGAGAATTTCAATAGACGATGAACCGATAGACAAAAAAACTTTTTCTGAAGGAATTTACGCAGTAAAAAAGGTTCTCGGACCACGCCCTAAGGAATACGGCACATTCTTTGAAGTTCTCACAGCGTCTGCTTTCTACACATTCGCAAAAAAAAATGTGGACATTGCAGTTGTGGAAAGTGGTCTCGGCGGCAGATATGACGCTACAAACATAGTCCATCCCGAAATTGCGATACTTACGCGCATCGGCATAGACCACACAGAACGACTTGGGAACACGATTACAGAAATTGCACGGGATAAAGCGGGAATAATAAAGGACAACTGCTGTGTTATAACCTGCGCACAAAATCCAGAGGCGCTTTGCGAAATCTATTCTGCGGCGAAAGGACAAAATGCAAAATTGTTCGTTTGCGGAAAAAATTTCTCATTATCAATAGAAAAAGCCGAACTCGACGGAACCGACTTAAAAATAGAAATCGCCGGCAAGAAACACGATGTGCATCTTCCACTTGCAGGCTCTTTTCAGGGGGAAAATGCAGCAGTTGCTGCGATGTGCGCCCATATACTGAACATAGATAGCAGCGCGATAATTAAGGGGTTAAAAAATATCCGTCTTCGCGGCAGAATGGAAATTCTGTCCAGAAATCCGCTCATAATAGTGGATGGTGCTCACAATCCCACATCTGCGGAAACAACTGCGCGGGAGCTTAAATCTCTAAAAATATCACCCACTGTGATGGTCATCGCCATAAATTCGCCAAAGGATTTTAAAAATATGATTTTGCACTGGGCAGAAATCTCAAAGGCATTCATATTCACATCGACAGGTTCGCCGAGAAGTTTTCAGCCTGAAATGTTGAAAAAATTTACAGACGAAAAAGCGAAACAGGGGATAAAATCTTTTGCGGTAAACGACAGAGATGAAGCAATTGCAAGGGCAATTGAAATTGCCGGCAAAAACGGAACTATTTTCATTGCGGGGTCGTTGTATCTTGCAGGCTATTATATATCTAAACTTGAGTTTTAACCATCCTCTTTCAGCACATAAATACATTAGAATTTCCCGCCATCACTTCAAAATAAAATATTGCAATTTTGGATGAAGAATAATAATTTGTTTACTATATAACATTGAGGGGGCAAATGGCATTTCCCGAACTTGCATATCCGGAACCAGGCTGGCTTTCTCGTTTCGTTGGCAGACGAGAATATTTTAAGCGTCTTGGAGAAATTCTAGACAGCACCCACCGAGGCGCAACACTTCCCATCGTGCAGATAGTAGGAGAAGAAGGCATTGGTAAAAGCTGGTTTCTTCAGCGGCTCCGATATGACTGGCGCAACTTTGTCGATGTTCCAATAGTTCCCCTGAGACTGAAAATCCCTGCTATGACACAACGGGACAAGGCTATAGATGCTATGATGACGAGACTTATAAATCGATGGAAGCTGAACCTGCGCCTGACCGAATTTGCTCTCGGGAGAATTGCGCATCTAAAGGGCGAAAGCATAGAAAGGTTCGGAACATATCATTCCGCATTGAAGTATCTTCCCGAACTGGGAAGTCAACAGGGTGAGAAAGATATGAGAAGGATACTTGTTGAACGCGGCGTCGATACTCTCAGAAATCTCTGGGGACCGAGATGGGGGAAAAAATTTCTCTCTATGTCCCCCGCTGAGTTGAGCTGGTATCTTCCCGAACTCTTCGGACTCGATATCGACCCCACTGTGCGTGCCACAAGATTAAGAGCCTTTGTTCTACTTATCGACGATGCAGACAAAATACCAGAAATGTACGACGGCTTGCTGCGGATGAAACGGCATTCAAGTTTGACGCTCATCATTCTCACAACCAAAACACCACTGCCAACAGGGAAACAACCCGTTGAACTTATTGAGCTGAAACCACTTTCCCTGCTGGAAAGAAGGGCATATTTATATTCTCTCGGCATAGACGAACACAAAACACAGAGAAAAATTTACAAAAAATATGGGTATAATTCAATATCGCTTGCAATCGGCACTATTGAACACAGACAGCTCGTCAAACGGAACAACGCACTACAACAATTAATTGGGGCACTTTTAATATGTCATCGTCCTTCTCTCGATGTGGTGCTTCAAATTACGAAAGACCAGGGAACACTATCAGCATTTTTTGCGGAGCCTGTGCTGGTCGATATTCTCGAACAGCCCGACAGACTTCCGTGGAGATTTATGCTGCACGACATCGCGCAGAGATGGGCATCACACAACATCGATGTCCGCCCACGCCCCGAGTCGCCATACGGTGAAATTATAGAGAGATTATCACTGTTCGCCAACAGGGACTTCGGGATGGGAATGCCCGTTCTCTACTGGTTTTTCAGATACTCGCTCGCTCGTGGACAATTTGACAACGCCACAGATGCAATAATGGCTGCCAATGAAGTAGCCAGCAATAACAACAGGCATTCGTTCAAACTGTATAATAAACTTCTCCTGCTCGATGCCTTCTGCCCGAATTTCAACGACAAGCTTGCCATAAGATATGCCCGCCGCCTCGTTCTGTGGCACAGCAAAAACAGAAACGAAGATATAAACATTGAACTTGTGGCTGCTGCACGATGTCTTTTGAAATTTGGTCGCCACCGTTCAGCCCTGAAAATTGCAAACTCACTGCTTCCGAAGGTATCGGCTAAGGTTATGGAAGAAAGAGGAATGAACGCAGCGTATATGCTTCTGCGGGCGGAAATCAACAGGATAATTGGACTTGCACTAATAGAATGTGGAGAACCATCGTACGCAAATGCGCCTTTGACCAGCGCCAGAGAAGCTTCTGTATCTGCGCAGAATTCTTCACGAGCCCTTGGCGACGAAGCGACAATTATGCAAATCGAGGTCGCATACGCAAACAGTAAACGATACATTTCATCGGGAGATTCTGAAAAAGCCTGGCAGGAGATAACATTTGCGGTGGAGCAAAATCTCGCAATATTGGGCGGCATCAAATATCGCTTTATACCTATGCTCCAGCTCGCCGACGAACTGCTCGAATTTATCTTCGAAAACTACCTGTGGACGAAGGACATTGACAGAACGGCAAACTGGCTGAATAAAATAATATCCGCATCGCGGAGATATTTTGAGGAGAAAAAGGAAGGAGAAGTTTCACTTAAACTTCTTCCAATGATTGTCAGAATGGCACGGATTGCTCTGGAACAGAGGGATACCAAGCAATCGATGGATTGGCTTTCCACCGCCGAAGTTATGCTGACGGAACTTGGCGAAAAATATTTGTGGCTATCGGATTATTTTCATAAGCTCACCGTCGAAATGGACATCCTTAAAGCAGAAATTTACGCAGCTATGGGCAATGCGCCAAATTCCTTCGATGTGGCAAATGACGGCTATAATCTTATCAAGCGGTGGCACATCGACGAGGACGAAGACAATTTACCGCTTGTTGCAAAGGTAAGAATAATAGGTGGTCTTGCTCTCGCCCGTCTGGAAAAGTTTGATGATGCCAATATATGGCTATCCGCAGGAGTTTCCATCGCCGAAAAAATCTTCAGGAAACGGCCGCACGATTTCAAACTCACCGAGCTGCGAATGCTATGCGGGGACGCATATCACGAACTTGCTCGAATGGCAATACACGAAAAGAAGGAAGCCGATGCTGAAAGAATGGCAGAAATGGGCATCGAACATCGACTGAACTTAATCGGCTCTGTTGACAGCTCAATCGTCGGATTTCAGCTCGGGGAGCTATACACTCTGCTGCTCGAAGCACAAAACAGAATAAATTCGCAAAAAATATCGGATACCTTTGAGCATGCGGTTTCCGTTCTTCTCACAACCTGCTCAAAAATCGCGGGCGACAAAACGCGATGTATTCAGCTTGCGGAGAGTTTTTTCAGGCTCGCTATGGATGTGATAAAAAAGAACAGAGATAACTCGACAAGAATGAAAGTTCTTGCGCTGTCGCTTGTTCCGATTATAAAAGAACCAGAACTGCGCCAGAAAGCGCTGGAAATCAGAGATGAACTATCGAATGCAGAGCTGCCTGAAAGCCTTGAAGCACGATTTGAACGAATAAATTCGTATATAAGCGAAATGGAAGAAATTGGAGAATTTTGATGAGCAACATCGCACATAAATTGAATGAACTAAAAGCCAGAATATCAGAAACCGCTGAAAAATGTGGTCGTTCTGTGGATGAAATTTTGCTGGTCGCAGTGACGAAACTTGCCAGTGTGGAAGACATTCGCGCCGCTTATGACGCAGGACAGCGCGATTTTGGCGAAAATTATATGCAAAAAATCCTGCCAAAGATGGAAAATCTGCCAGAGGATATAAACTGGCATTTCATCGGCGCTGTGCAGAAGAATAAGATTAACAAAATGCTCGGAAGATTCGTTCTCGTTCACAGCATAGATTCAATGAAAATAGCGTCGGCATTTCAGATGCGGGCGGCAAGGGAAAATATTTTGCAAAGGATATTGATTGAAGTGAACACCAGCGGAGAAATCAGCAAACACGGCATTGCACCAGAAATGGCAGGTGAACTTTCGGGATACATAACGGAAAATTGTCCCAATCTCATTCTGGACGGCATAATGACTGTGGCGCCTTTCACATCTGATAGAAACGAAATTGTCCGTTCGTTCAGGCTGGCGCAAAAAATAAAGGACGACCTGAAACTGAAGAATCTCTCTATGGGGATGACGAACGACTGGGAAATAGCGATTGAATATGGCGCCACGATTTTACGCATCGGGACGGCGATATTTGGATAATTATTTACAATAATGGATGTCAAGGTCGGAGGTGAAACGATGGGGAAAATAAGAATTCCTGTCATAATAATATTCTGCGTTCTGCTTGCGGTTAGTATTTCATACGGCTCAAAAAAGAGACGAAGGACGACATCGACGAAAAGCACAACCGTAAAAAAGACAACGGAAGGGAAAACGCCATCTCGGGGGAAAATATCGAAGGTAAGAAAAGTGAAAAAAAGCGGCAGAAAATTGGCAGGAGCGACTTCGAAGGAATTGTTTCATCTGGCGGATTCATCTCTATCATCGGGGGACACGGCATACGCCATTGAAAATCTTGCGAACATAATAGATTACTTTCCCGACGATTCTCTGGCGCCGAAGGCATCGATTCTGCTCGCAAAGTGCTATCTAAATCAGGGGAAAACGAAAGATGCCAGAAATGTTCTCTCACCTGCGCTCGGCGATTCAAACTATGCACCGCAGGCGGAACTTTTGAGCGCAAAAATCTATGCAGCAGAAGGACAATATGGATATGCGCTTCTCCTCGCAAGAAAAACGCAGGTGAAGTACTATTTTAATGATGTCGGAAAGGAAGCGGGGAATTTTGCCAATTCTCTCGTCGGGAAGATTGCGCCGATAATTCCTCAAACGACACAGGAAAACAAACCACAACAGGATACCACCCAGAAAACCGCTCAATAAAAACCCAATCACAAAAAAGTTATGGAACATCGCTATATCATAGAACTGCTGTCCGATATTGACGAAAAAATATCCCGTATTGAGACGAATATGTCAGACCCGTCGGTAGTCAGCGACCCGCAGAAGATTGGCGAACTGAATAGAGAATACAAGCGGCTTCGCGAACTTCAGCGCTTGCGAAAAGAATTTGAACAACTGGTCGCTCAAATTGACGACGACGAAAAAATGGTCAACAGCGATGACGAAGAACTCGCTTCGATAGCAGAAGATGAACTTCCGCAACTGCGGGCGGAAGCCGAAAATCTCGAGCGAAAAATCGTCTCTCTGCTCGCTCCACCCGACCCGAACGAAGGCCGCCCTGTGATAGTCGAAATTCGTGCTGGAACAGGCGGAGAAGAAGCCGCTCTCTTTGCAGCAGACCTGTTCAAAATGTATTCCCGATACGCCGAAGAACACAGGTGGAAAGTCGAAATTATCGACGCGAACCCGACTGACATCGGCGGATTTAAGGAAATTATTTTCACAATCAGAGGTGATGACGCATATCGTTTGATGCGTTTTGAATCTGGTGTTCACCGTGTGCAGAGAATTCCAATAACAGAATCGGGGGGGAGAATACACACATCGGCGGCATCCGTTGCCGTCCTTCCAGAAGTTCCCGAAGAAGAAGTCGAAATTTCACCCGACGAGTTGAAAATCGACACCTATCGTGCGTCGGGTGCGGGTGGACAGCATGTGAACAAGGTCGAATCCGCAATCAGAATAACGCACATACCCACAGGTATCGTCGTGACCTGTCAGGCGGAACGCTCCCAGCACAAAAACCGTGCCCGTGCAATGCAGATACTTCGTTCCAAAATCGCCAGTGTAATGCGTTCACAAAAGGAAAGCCAGATAGATGAGAAAAGAAGAATTCAGATAGGTTCAGGGGACAGGTCGGAGAAAATCAGGACATATAATTTTCCGCAAAACCGCATCACAGACCACAGAATTGGATATACTGCATACAATCTTCAGGATGTTATGCAGGGCAAACTCGACGAACTTTTTGACGCACTTCAATCCGCCTGGGCGGAAAAAATGCTCGAAAAATCATAATTTTTTAAACCAATAGGCATCCCCTACTGGTTATGAGTTCTCTATCGACATTAACTTAAATAGGTGGCGAAAAATCATAATTTTTTAAAAACCGACGGGCAATCAACGAAGCCGCAAATCACAGAAAATCTGAAAAAATTCCAATATTCTGCAAGTTGTTGTGGCGAAAGAAAAACACCTTACTTAAAAACTATTCTTCGTCGCATTTCAAATCTGAATAAAGCATCGTCGGCGGATGAGGAACTTCCTGCCAGGTGGTTTTCCAAAAGATTTTCTGTTTTTGTTCGTTGTAAATCGAAGCACCCTTTGCAGAGCCGTAAATATTACCCATATAAAAAAATGTGGCAAAAGAAGCCATTACTATTGAAAAAGTTCTATCTTCATCCCACATTGCCGCAGCCAATCCCGCAGGCGCGCCAACAAGAATGAAAGAGAAAAATCCATCTCCCCATCTGCCGCAATATCCTCTGCCGAGACCGGGCACCAGCGTCGAAAACATCCCCGCCAGAAAAGGACTGCGGTGAGGTATCTTCAATCCCTGCCGACAACGATGTTCAAGATATTTCAAACTGCCTTCGATGTCGGATTTTTCCGAATTATCCGATATATTTTTAAAAATTTCCAGAGCATCACTATATTTCCGCTGTTTCAACAAAATCCATCCGCGCAGATACTCAAGAGCGCCATAGACTTCGCTCGTCTTCGCAGTGTCAAAAACCGCAACGGCGGAATCGAACCTGTCCTCGAGAAAATAGGTCAGCGGAATTCTATATCTGGCAAAATTTTTCGCCCTATCATCCGAACTGTTCTCCAGCTGCCGATATATAATCCTCGCCTGCGAAAACTTTTTTTCCTTTTCCTTGCACAATCCCGCACGAAAAAATGCCATATCATCGCACGGTTCATCAGGATAGAGAAAACCATATCTCAAATATTCCACAGATGCACGGGAATAATCGCCCATCTCATACAATTTGTTAGCAAAAGATAGAATTTGTTCCCGCCCATAAGCACAATTGGAATTTTTTTCGACAAATACAGTTTCCACCACAGTTTGCGGATGAGCAGGCTCAGCGAGGGACAGCGTATCTCCGAAAATTGATACAAAAAAAAGCGATATTATGGCAAAAAGCCCGACAAACATAGCCACTCCGACGAAAATTTTTAAATAAAAATCTCATTTAAACAAATAAACAATTTTCCCTGGCTTCACAAATGATTTTATCCTGCACTTTCAAAAGATTAAATAAAGATGAAAATAAAAAAGCGAGCGATTGAAACCGCTCGCCAGGATGCACCAGTTTATATTCTATTTCAAATACACAATCCTCTTCGTGCAGATGACCGATTTGTTCTGTTGCGGGATTGTGGCGCGAACGAGATATATTCCAGACGGAATATTTTCGTCGGGCACCCAGGTGAATCGTCCCCTCACCCTTTGTGTTTCCCTCTCCCCAAGGAGAGGGAAAGATTCTCCTTTCTCCTCGGGGAGAAAGGAGTTAGAGGATAGAGGGGATGATTTATAAACAACATTCCCCCGCAAATCGTATATCGCAATTTCGGGTGGAGACGCAAGATTTCGCGCCTCTACGAAAATATTGCACGACGAATTGAACGGATTGGGGAAAACTTTTATTTCAAATTGCTCCGGCATTATTGCATTCTCGGTTATTTTGCCCTCCGGCGACAACTTCACTACCCAATAATCATATTCGCCGTGGTTTCCGCTGACATCGCCATCATTGGACCAGGACCCTCCCGCGACGATGAAACCGCCATCGG
>JAGHAI010000139.1 GCA_021161555.1 bacterium | reverse complement strand
GGAATGTGCATAGGCAAAAATGTCTTTCCACCTGCGGGAACCGTAAGATGTATCAGATACGGCATCACAAACGAAAGCGCAAGCAGAACGGCAAAATACGATATCTTTCGATAGCGGTCTCTCATAGCAATCTATAAAGGCTTTTTCTTCGCCCAGATGAAATAAATCTTTTTCTCCCATTCGAGAATTTTTAATACACAGAAATTCTGTTTCCGCAACAATTTCACCATCACGGGAATCGGGGGAAGAAAGGCATCTTCCACAGGTTCGCCGATTTCACGATGAATTCTGTTTATGCCAATGTGACAGTTATCGTGAAGTATGATAATTTCACCTCTCGGCGAACAGATTTTTCCAGCCTGCGACATCAACAAATCAATTTCAAAATGTGGCAGTGAATCGAAAAGGATTATCCTTTCAAAAGAATTTTCCCGAAACGGCAACTTTTCGCCCTGCGCCAGCACTACATTTGAATGCGGCAAAATTCTCTTCGCCTCGAGAAGCATATTTGTGGAAATGTCCACCATAAAAATTTTTTCCTGCGGAAATCCATTCTCCACGAGAACAGAAGATGCTATGCCAGTTCCACAGCCTATGTCAAGGATTTTGCCCGAAGGATATTCATACCATCTTCGTAAAATTTCTCCGATAAATTTTCTGCGATGCGGGTCTTTTCCGCAGTTGAGCCAGTGCTGGACGGAAGAATCAAAAAACTCTTTTTTAAGATTTAAATCGGTATCATTCATCACGATAAAAGATTTTCATACGCCGAGCAACAATTTAATCCTATTTAACACGCCTTCCTGTGCAACGGCGAGGTTTCCGTCAATTGTGCAGCCAGCGGCATTTGGATGTCCACCGCCGCCGAAATACTTTGCAACTTCGCTTATCTCTATTCCCCGTCTGCTGCGCATCGAAGCGTGAACTTTATTCTTTGAAATTTCCTTGAACAACACAGCCACATCCACATTTTGAACCGCCATAGCAAAATCAATAATTCCTTCCGAATTTTCGTGCGAAGTGGAAAAACTGTGCATCGACGCCCTATCGAGCGTGAGAAATAAAACCCGTCCATTGAGATAACTGCGTGAATTGAAAAGTGCAATGCCAATATTTCTGAAATACTCTTCGGAAAACTTGAAATATGTCTCTGTGGTGAGGAATTTAGGGTCAGCACCAAGCTCCACCAGAGCAGACGCAATGGCGAAAGTCTTTGCGGTAGTATTGCCAAAGGAAAATCTTCCGGTGTCGGTCATTATCGCAACATATAGCGCACTCGCCATATTTTCGTCAATCCTCACGCCGATGCTTCTTATCAGTTCATATATCATTTCTCCTGCCGCAGCGGCAGAAGGGTCGACCCAGTTGACATTGCCAAAGTTAGTATTTCCATCGTGATGGTCGATGTTCACAAGCGGGATTTTGCCATCATACTTAAAATTGCCCCAATCTATTCGTTCCCCAGTCGAACAGTCAACGGCGATGACCAGATCAATTGTGTCCTTAAAATAGCCCCATCTTTCAGCATACTTTTCAAGAAACCTGTATCGATTGGGAAATTTATCCGGCGCAGGAACGAAGGACTTTTTTCCCATTTTTTTCAGAGCAAGTTGCAGAGCTATCGCGCTGCCGAGAGAATCGCCATCGCTCTCAATGTGCGAGACAACAATTATATTCTCACTCCTGTCTATCAGTTTTTTTATCTGCTCCAATTTCATCCCGACTCTTATAATTCCCTAAATAGTTTCAATTATTTCTTCTATGTGCTGTGCTTTTTCTGCGGTATGGTCAGGAATAAACCTGAGTTTTGGCGTCGTCTTCAACACAATTCTCTGCGCCACAAGTTTTTGTATAAAACCTGCCGCATTGTTAAGCACAACTTCTGTTATATCCCAGTCATCCTGTTCACCGATAACGCTGAAATAAATTTTTGCATATCTCAGGTCGGCGGAAACCTCAGCACCTGTGATTGTCACGATTGTGGACAACCTCGGGTCGGCAAGCTCCGTGAGGACGATTCCGCTCACAACCTGCGCCAGAAGTTCCGCAACCTGAACAGTTCTTCGTGACATAGTTAGCACCACCTATAAATTTTTTTAACCAAACCTGCCAAAGTGAAAAAATATATCAAACATATACTGAAAATCAATATTTTTATTCATAGGGAGTCTGCAACTAATTTTGTGTAATATTTTGCTCTTACCGTAGAAATGCTGTTTCATTTGAAAACACTCTGCCTTTTGTCTTTAATGGCAGCGAAGCTAATTTATATAACCTCCAAGATTGCACGAAATAAGTTATGCTCCATAGCCCTAACATTTTATCGTCAAATCGCACGCTAAATTTCACTCTTCAACACAAATTTTATTGCACAACAAAATAAATTTCCTTAATTTTTGAACCCCAATTACACTTATGAAGGGAGTATTGTTATGTCCAGAGATTTTGCAGCGATAGAAGAGAAATGGCGCAGATTCTGGGATGAAACAGGCTTATACAATACACCAGAAATCCCCGAAAAAAAATTTTACCTTCTTGAAATGTATGCCTATCCCTCTGGGGATATTCACATCGGTCACTTTCGCAACTATACTGTTGGTGATGTGGTATGGCGATTTTTGAAAATGAAAGGCTACGAACTATTGCATCCATTCGGCTGGGATGCCTTTGGACTTCCAGCAGAGCAAGCTGCTCTCAAGAGAAATCTTTCGCCAGATAAGTGGACACACAATAACATAGAAACAGGGAAAGCGACATTAAAACGCCTTGCAATTTCATACGACTGGGAACGAGAAGTCCGCACCTGCGACCCCGACTATTACAAATGGACACAGTGGATTTTTTTGAAACTGCACGAAGCAGGTCTGGTATACAGGGATTCGTCGGCGGTGAACTGGTGTCCGCAGTGCAAGACTGTTCTTGCGAACGAACAGGTCATATCAGGAAAATGCTGGCGCTGTGGTTCTAATGTGGAAAAACGAGAACTGGAGCAGTGGTTCGTCAAAATCACAGATTATGCCCAGCGTCTTCTGGATGACCTCGAAAAACTGAAAGGCAACTGGCCCGACAACATCGTCACGCTGCAGAAGAACTGGATAGGGAGAAGCGAAGGCGCAGAAGTCGATTTCATCATAGACGGGAGTGACATCGTTTTGCCCATCTTTACGACGCGCCCCGACACGATTTACGGCGTGACATTTATGTCGATTGCTCCCGATGCAAAAATTATGAAGAAAATTCTGCCACTTGTCCCTCAAGAATACAAAGATGATGTGGAAAAATATATAGAAAAATCACTACACAGAACCGAAATCGAGCGTTCTTCCGCTGAAAGGGAAAAAGACGGTGTTTTTACTGGTCTATACTGCACAAATCCGTATAATAACGAAAAAGCGCAGGTTTGGGTGGCGGATTATGTCCTCGCGAGTTATGGCACCGGTGCGGTTATGGCTGTCCCTGCCCACGACCAGCGGGATTTCGAGTTCGCCAAAAAATACGACATACCGATAAAAGTCGTAATCGAACCGAAAGATAAAAAACTCGACCCCGATGAAATGACCGAAGCATACACAGAACCCGGAACGATGGTAAACTCCGACATCTTCAACGGCACTTTTTCAAGAGACGGGATTGCAAAAGTAATAGAATATGGTGAAAACAGAGGATTTGCGCGTAAGAAGATAACATACCACCTTCGGGATTGGCTGATTTCACGACAGCGCTATTGGGGCGCTCCAATTCCTATGATTCACTGCGAAAAGTGCGGGATAGTTCCCGTGCCAGAAAAGGACCTGCCTGTTCTTCTTCCGCCCGATGATAAGGTGGATTTTGTTCCCAAGGGCAGGTCTCCGCTGGCTGATGTTCCCGAATTTATGAATACGACCTGTCCGAAGTGCGGCGGTCCTGCAAAGCGAGACCCCGACACGATGGATACATTCGTATGCTCTTCCTGGTATTACCTCCGATACCTTGACCCCAAAAATGACAACGAACCATTTACACGAGAGAACGCGGAAAAATGGCTTCCAATTGACCTATACATTGGCGGCGCAGAGCACGCAACCGGACACCTCATCTATTTCAGATTTGTTCACAAGGTACTTTTCGACCAGGGATATATTCCCAATAGCGCAGGCGACGAACCTGCAAAAAGATTGTTCAATCACGGAATGGTGCTCGACGAAAAGGGCGAAGTTATGAGCAAATCGAAGGGGAATGTGGTTTCCCCTGTTGAACTGATTGACGATGTGGGCGTTGATGCCGCTCGCGTGGCGATGTTATTTTTCGCTCCGCCAGAACGCGAAATTCTGTGGTCTAAATCTGGTGTGAAAGGTGCAGTCCGATTTCTTAAGCGAATCAACAGCATATTTTCCGGCAAGCCCGCCCAAAAAACAATCCCAGAAATCGGCGAACTCGACGACCCGAACAAAGAACTATTAAAACATTTGCACCGCACGATTAAAAAAGTTTCTTTCGATACCGAAACGATGGCTTTCAACACTGCAATCGCATACCTGATGGAATTTTTAAATAAATTGCCCGAAGATTTTTCCGAACATCATCCACTATATTTTACGATTGCCGACAGTTTTGCCAGGCTACTCGCACCATTCGCACCCTTCACTGCCGAAGAAATCAATGAAAAACTCGGCTTCCAGCAGAGCATATTCCTGCGCGAATATCCCGAATATGACCCCGAACTGGCGAGGGAAGAAACAATTGAAATCGGCGTGCAGATAAATGGAAAGGCGCGGGGAACAATCACAATCCCCCAGGATGCCGGGCAGGATGATGCCCTTTCAGAAGCACAAAATAATCCTCAAATTGCAAAGTGGCTTGAGGGAAAACAAATCCAGAAAATCATCTATGTGAAGGGGAAAATTTTAAACATTATAGTTAAGTAGAGCGTGGGGAATTTCTGCGCCGGGTATGGTTTTTGACGGGGCTTTTATTCGTTTTCCTCGTTTTCTTCGATGGCTATTTTTTCCTTGAGCATTTCCACAAACGCCTGAAGGCGCATTTTAGTTCGCGCGTCAACCT
This sequence comes from bacterium, assembly GCA_021161555.1. Lineage (GTDB taxonomy): Bacteria > UBP14 > UBA6098 > B30-G16 > B30-G16 > JAGHAI01. The sequence goes on along the minus strand of JAGHAI010000139.1, from coordinate 952 downwards.
TGAATGTGCCACCTTCAACGAGAATGTATGGAAGTTTCAATTCCTTGCGGAATATTATATCCTCAATCTGCCTGAAACAGAATGACTCTGCGTAATGGATAATCCCGTGGATTTTTCTCTTTGCAATTTCCCTTCTAATATCGACGATGCGCCTGAAAATGGGATACGGATATGTATATCGCATATACTGGTCAACGACATCGTCGGATTTGAATGGCATTGAGAACTGCCTTTGCACCTCATTGAAGACGACTCGCGCACCATATTCTTCGAGAATATCGTAGATGTCGCCGAATAGCGGCGGCACACCGATATATGCAAGTCTCACCTCTTGAGGCAGAGGGTCATCGTTGTGGACTTCGTCGATGAAATTGTTCAGCCTCGTTACGAAGACATCGGGGTCGCCTTCAAAATCGCTGGTCGCAACGAGATAACGATGATTTTCAAATCCCTTCACCACATTCTTCTTCCAGGTTAGTTCGTCTATTTCGTGAGCCACCTTGCGAACCTGGTCGAGCCTGAACTTCCAGTATTCCACATCTTCCCACTTTTTCACGCCGAGCATATCCATCAACTTCTGCATCTCCCTTTCAAGCGCTTTTCTGTTGCCGTCGTATGGATATGAAAACGGATAGACTGTTATCCCGTTCAACTGGAGAGTTTCCGCAAGCGCCTGGCTGTTGGAACAATCGCCCTGCATAACGACGACGACCTCTTCTATGTGCGAAGACATCACCGCTCCGTATATTCCCTTTATCCAGGGGCAGATGTTTCGCGGATAGCCGTCTATTTCCGCACGCTCTATCAGTTTCTCCTTCTTCTCATCCGCGATGAAAAGGTTGTTCAAATCCACAGGAATAGCGTTGGCGGCAAAAATTATCTCGACGGGTATCGTCGTCGTTATGCCTATTCTTCTCGGCTCTTCCATTTTACCTTTGCACCTATCCATTTC
>JAGHAI010000031.1 GCA_021161555.1 bacterium | reverse complement strand
TTTTAATTGTTGTGTCCTTTGATTATTGTGCAATTATCACATTAAATTTCCGAGCCTTGCGATGTTAAAACGCCCCCCAATCCTGGTCTCCTGGTATGTAATAACTGGGACAAAGCCAGCGCAACATCTTCGCAAGTTGGTGCGCCTTTTCGCGCTTTTCTTCACTTTGAGCGCGCATTTTGGCAAGTTGTGGCGCAAATACTGAATTGAACAATTTCTCCGCCGCGTTTTTTCTATCCTCTTCAGTCTCAAATTGTGAGCGAATTTTCGCAAGTTCCCCAGCATCGAGCCAGAAACCACCGCACTTTGGACATTCGTCAACTTCAATTTCCTCCTTCACCGAGAAAAAGTGCCTCATCATAAAGATGTTCTCACATCTCGGACACCTTCTCTTTCCTCGATTTATGACTACATTCGGAGAACGCTCGATATCCAGTAATTTCTCACCAGCAGATTCCGACTTTTCATCGACGCGCATAAGTTCCCATCTATCGAACCATATACCTCCACAACCGCCTTTGCACACATCCACGCGAATATCGCCCACCACGATTTCAGTCAGTTCATTGCCACAGGCAGGACATTTCATAATTATCCCTCCAATTTTTATTCACTCAAATCTTTGAAAAATATAAGCGTGATGAAGACAATAGCAAACCACAAATTGACAAAAATCTTGCGCTACACGATGTCGCTCCTATCTTTATCAGCGGAGGTGAAATATGTCATATTTAGTTCTCGCGAGAAAGTGGCGTCCTCAGACATTCGACGATGTGGTCGGTCAGGAGCACATAACGAAGACTCTTCGTCGGAGCATAGAAACGGGGCGAATTGCTCACGCATATCTTTTCACAGGACCGCGCGGAGTTGGGAAGACGACAACAGCACGCATTCTGGCAAAGGCACTTAACTGTCTGTCATACGACGCGCCCACGCCAACACCCTGCAATAAATGCACATCCTGCATCGAAATCACGGAGGGGCGCTCGCCCGATGTTACAGAAATGGATGGCGCATCACACCGTGGCATCGACGACGCCAGAGACCTTCAGGCAAACATTCAATACGCCACCGTCGGAAGATACAAGGTCATAATCATCGACGAAGTGCATATGTTGACGAGGGAAGCGTTCAATGCGCTCTTGAAAACGCTGGAAGAACCGCCGGCAAATGTGGTCTTCATCTTTGCGACGACGGAACCCAACGCCGTCCCGCTGACGATTATGTCGCGCTGTCAGAGGTTCGACTTCAGGCTGATAAATCCCAAAAAAATTTCACAGCAGATAATCAAAATTGCCGAAGCGGAGGGATTTTCCATCACAGACGAAGCGAGCGATTTTATAGCACTGCGAGCGGAAGGCTCGATGCGGGATGCCCTGTCAATGCTCGACCAGATATTCGCCGCAGAACCGGATGAAGAGATAACTGTTGAAACCGTTATGAAATTTCTCGGCGTAGTTCCCACGGAAGCATTTCAGAAGATTGCAGAGGCAATCGAGGAAAAGGACACGAAATCCGCGCTCGATGAACTGTCCTCATTGCTCGAAGGCGGAATCGACCCGCTGCAGGTGGGAAAGGGATTGGTGGAGCATTTCAGAAATGTGCTGATAGCGAAATCGAATGCGCTTCCGCAGGATTATCCCAACTATAGCCTTTATGAAGAAATAGCGAAAAAACACAATCTGCGCGATTTGCTGCGCATTGTAAAAGTTCTTTCGGACAAGTACAGCGCGATGAGAAGAAGCGACACGCCACGATACATCCTCGAAGAGGCACTGATATACCTATCACTTCTCGATGAAGTCGTGGACATAAAGGCGCTGTTGTCGAACGCTACTTCCTCGGGAGAACTTCCGCTGGAAAATCGCAAAACAAAATCTAATGAGACGAGAAATATCGAAAAACTCACGGAATCCTATAAACCTCAACAAATAGATGAACAACTTGCAAATTCATCTCTTTCGCCAGAAGAGAAATTTATCGAAGCGCTGAAGCAAAAACGCAAGCCACTGGCAACCTTGCTCGATAAAAACACGACGATAAAATTCGACGATGGAAGAATTTTGATAAAATTTCCAAAAACAATGGAAACAGTGAGGGAGGAAATTCTGGTAAATTCCGAGATGATGAAACTGCTGCGGGATGCTGCGGACAGCGTTCTTGAAAATGTTGTATCGGTGGAATTGTTGAAGGATGTCCCGAAGAAGCAGTCGGAAACAAATTCTAACGACGCGACAGTTCCAGAAAATGTCGAAAAAATTCTCTCTCTATTTGAAGCGAAACTCGAATAATTGAAAATACAATCAAAAATTTATCATCATCCAAAGTTCTGCAAGATGGTTACAAGAAGAGACATAAGGCTTTTTCGTCTTCTTCGTCCCGAATTTGTGGAACTGTGGGAAGAGATAGAGAACCCCGTGGACAGGATAACTGGGGAAGCAATACCTTTGAGCGAGGAAGAGGTCACCGTTCTCGTAATTCGTCGCTGTGCAGAAGTTCTCGACAGAACAGGTATGGTTAAAAATGTGAAGAGGCTCGGGGATGAACTGCTGTATCGCGAATCTCAGGCGCCAACTGCTCTTGGGCGAGGAATTGCGATTCCCCATGTCCGCTCGAAGAATGTGAAGGATTTGATTATGTGTCTTCTGCGCTACCCCGATGGCGCAAATATGGAATCGCTCGACAGAGAACCCGTATATCTCGTGTTCGGCATAGCGACGCCGTATTTCGACGATGCAAACGATTACCAGAAGATATATCGCAAACTCTTTTCCATTTTTGACACCGACCCGTCCTTCGTCGAAGAACTGATGGCAATGCAGGATGCAGGTGAGATAGTGAGGATTTTGAGGCAGAGGGATTGATTATGTCGTTATGGCGCAAGAGTGCTGGCTACGCTGTCGGCAGGGGAATTGCTTCCGCTATGGTATTTTTGCTTCTTCCTCTGCTCACCAGGTTGATGAATGCAGAAGAATTTGGTATCTGGCAGGCTCTCGCATTCTGGGCAGGGGCGATTACGGTAATCGTCCAGTTCGGAACCGACCAGTCGCTTTTTAAGTTCTTCATCCTCGACAGAACACAGCGCGGTAAATATCTGTTCTCATCACTTTTGACGATTTTTTCGCTGTCAATCGTATTTCTTGTTCTGTGCTGGTTCTTTAGGACGGGATTGGCAGGCATAATTCTTGGGGACGAAAGCAGGGGCAGTCTCATATTTCTCACAGCGCTGTGGGGAATTTCCGACGCGCTTTTCTTCATTCTGGCATCGTTATTTCAGGCGCAGGAACAGGTAAAGATGTTCGTCATCGCCGATATTATGCGCGCTGCCCTCGGGTATGGAATTGCCATACTGCTTCTTATGAAAGGCTTTGGTGTGAGCGGCGTCCTTATTGGATGGACTGCCGCAGGCTTTGCGGCTTTCGTGCTTTTCCTTCCCGAAATCGTAAGACAATGCACATTTTCAACAGACGGAGGAATATTTTCCCCGATGCTGAAATATGGCTTTCCGCTTGCGGTTAATATGTTGATTGTAAAGATATTTTCCTTCTCGGACAGATGGCTTCTCGCCCGCCTCGACAGTTTTTCATCCGCCGGAGAATATTCCGCGGCGGTGAAGATTGCGGGCATCGTGGCGATGGCAGTTGTGCCGATAAGATATGCCTGGGTCGCAAGAATGTTCAATATGCACAGGGAAAACACGCTGAAACGACAACTGCCGACTATATGGAGACAGATGTCCGGGGCGATGGCAGTTATCACGATTGCCACAATCATCCTGTCGCCTGAAATTTTTAAAATTATGATAGGTCCCGGATATGAAGCGGGACTTGTTGTTGTGCCGATTCTCGCCGCCGTGTATTTTCTCGATGCGCTGATGCTGATAGCCGACGCGGGAATTTATGTTTCCGGAAAAACTGTCTTCGTTCCAATTTTCACTGCCATTGCTTCCGCTGTGAACATTGCACTCAACATAATTTTAATTCCGCGATATGGGATATTGGGAGCGGCATCGTCGGCGCTGGCGTCATACACCATACTTCTGTTCTTCGGCTGGCGAATGGGACAATTCCTTATGCCTGTGGAAATACCCTATGCAAGAGTTTTCGGAACGATTTTTGGAGTTATAGCCGCAATTGTGGTTTCCGTGTCGGTGGAAAGTTTTTCAGCGAGAATCATCGTTCTTGCAGTTCTATTGATTGCCGTAATTTTCATCTCCGGCCTCGACGGCGACATCCGACGATTCCTTTCTCATCGAAATAATTTCCTGGAGAATTAGAAGGCAGATGCCCACAGTAATTGATGAATCGGCAATATTGAATGTGTACCATCTTGCCGACTTAATCCCGACATCGATGAAATCCACGACCTGACCGACTGTCAATCTGTCCCATAGGTTGCCCGCTGCTCCGCCGAGCATAAGCGCGATGCCTGTCAGTCCCACAGCGAGATGTTTTTTCTTAAAGAGCCATATAATCAGAATAATGGCGGCAAAGATGGCGGCAACGATGTAAAAAAAATTTCCGCCAAATCTCGTTCCAAACGCCCCGCCAGGATTATATACATATGTGATGTGAATAAAATCTCCCAGGAAGGGCTTCGATTGTCCGATGTACATAGATTTTGCCACGAGATTCTTCGTTATTCTATCAAGTGCAACCACACCAGAGGCAAGTATCAGGAGACGGAGATAGAGAAAAATATTTGACCCTGCAGAGTTCATTTCACTTACTTTTAGATGGACTGCACGGAAATGCGCAGTCCATCTATAAATTTTGAGGGTGGACGGATTCGAACCATCGGCCCACGGCTTAAAAAGCCGTTGCTCTACCACCTGAGCTACACCCCCAATTGAAACTGATAACTCATCACTCAAATTTAAGATAAGAAAAATATTTGTTGCAATATTGTCTGTCAAGTGTAAAATTTATTTAAGTGCATAGAACGACGCTTGCTTGTCTCTATTGCAAAATTTGTTGAGCGCTCCGTTATCATCGGAAATTAGATAAAAATGAAAACTCTTTCGACAATATCGCTTTTTCTTCTGGGGCTTGGATTGGTTCTCGCCGTTGTAACTTATTCCCCACACGACCTGGGCTCGGGCGAATGGTTTTTACCCGCCCCGAGGCCAATTCACAACATCACCGGTCCGTTCGGCGCCTGGATAGCGTTCAGGTTGATTAAAAACCTCGGATATTTCAGCATTTTTCTTGGGCTTCTGTTGATTTTATGGAGTGTGGGCAGATTTTTAGTGTGGAAAATTTCCCTTCTCGCAAAGATAAGCGCCATCGCCTTTGGGTGGGTTATCTCCATTGCCCTGCCTGTTTCCGTGGTCGGCGGGGAATTTCGCGAAGTGCTTCTCGGAAAATCTGGAACAGCGCTTTCTCATTTGCTCGCATACACCGGTTCAGTTGGCAAAATTTTCGTCGCGTTCGGAATCTTTATTATATGGGTTTTAGCCTCGACTGGAATTGGATTTGCCCGTCCTGCAAAATGGATGTGGAACACAATCGCTGCGCTTGTGGGCATAGCGGGAAAAATTTCTGAAAAAAGACGGGAAAAATCCAGAAAGGAGAGACAAAGAATTATCGAGCAGCACCGTCAGCGGCAGGAACAGATACACCGCAGAATTTCTGCCGCTCGAACCGGAAACATAATCCCCGGTCAACTCCCCGAAGAGCTCCTATCTCCGCCGCGGAAAAGAACATCACCAGGAAACATAGAAGAAGAAACACTCGAAACTGCCCCTGGATTACAGGACACTGAATTCGTTCCACCCCCAATTATAACGGAAGAACCCCAGAGCAATATCCCCGCTGCGGAAAAATCGGGCGAAACTGAAGAAATGCTTCCTCCGTTTGATTCAGCAGAAGCATCGGAAGAGGTTTTCGTCTCTGTCTCCGAAGGGAAGACAGATGAAATAGTTCGCGCTCCGCAGGAAACTGACGAAGATGAGGCAATCGAAGATGAATTGCCCCCCTGGCTTATGAAAAAAATTCCCGCTTCTGCGCCAGGAATAATCGATGAAACACAACCTTCAGAAAATACAAACCCAGAGGAACAAACAGAAGAACCTTCTGATACAACAAAAGGTTCTCAATCAACGGAAGAAATAGAAGTAATTGAAGCTCCCGAAAGTCCCGGGGTTGAAATCGACGCTGTGGACGAAGAGGAAACAAGCATCAGCGAAAAAATTGAAGAGTTAAAAAAGACGAAATCGAACTTACAGGAAGATGAAGAAGAAACAATACAGCTTTCGGAAAAACCATTCTCCTTTCCTCCTGTGGAAGAAATCTTTTTGAAATCCTATCCAAAAAAGTTTCAATATTCTGAAGTTGAGCTTCGCGGTATGGCAATGAAATTGTTCAATGCGCTGAAAACATATAAAATTAACGGACAGATAAGAGCAATAACACCCGGTCCCGTTATAACGAGGTATGAGTTTGAACCTGAACCGGGAACAAAATTGTCCCGCATATCGCAGCTTGCGGATGACCTCGCACTTGCATTAAAAGCCCGCGATGTCCGTATTGTAGCGCCAATACCAGGGAAAGGAACTGTCGGCATTGAGGTTCCAAACGAACGAGTTGAAACTGTTCACATATCGAGTATTCTTCTCTCGCCTGCTTTTGAGCAGACAACTGCGTCGCTGCCGATAGCTCTGGGGAAAGGGGTCGCCGGTGAACCAGTCGTCGCAGACCTGGCAAAAATGCCGCATCTCCTTATTGCTGGTGCAACTGGTTCGGGGAAATCGGTGTGCATCAACTCGATAATTACAAGCTTGGTGTGCAAAAGAACACCGATGGAAATGAGACTTTTGCTGATTGACCCCAAAAGACTGGAACTTTCGATTTACAATGATATTCCCTTTTTAATTGCACCTGTGGTCGTAGAGAATAAAGAGGCATCTGCGGCGTTCAACTGGGCGCTTGTGGAGATGGAGAGAAGATATAAGAAACTTGCCGAAGCTCGTGTGCGAAAACTCGTAGATTATAATAAGCTCGTTGAAAATAAACCAGAGTTGGGCAAGCCTTTGCCGCACATAGTCATCATTGTTGACGAACTCGCCGACCTTATGATGACAGTTGCCAATGAAATTGAAGAACCAATTGCCCGCCTTGCGCAGATGGCTCGCGCTGTGGGAATACACCTTATCATTGCAACGCAACGACCATCCGTTGATGTGGTAACAGGAATTATCAAGGCAAATTTCCCATCGCGAATTGCCTTCAAAGTCCGCAGTAAGATAGATTCGCGGACCATACTTGATATGGGCGGCGCCGAAAGACTTCTGGGACAGGGCGATATGTTATATCTCCCCAGCGGTTTTGCCGACCCCATAAGAATCCACGGGTCGTACATCTCTACGGAAGAAACAGAAGCACTCGTCGAATTTTTAAAACAATTCCCGAACCCGCAGCAGGCGAAACTTTCATTCAAAGAACAGCTTGCCAAAAAAATCACACAGACCGAACAGGACGAACTATTCTGGGAAGCGGCAAAAATCATAGTCATCGCACAGAAGGGTTCGGCATCGCACCTGCAGAGAAAACTTCGCATAGGATATACCCGCGCCGCGTCGATAATAGACCAGCTCGAAGCAGCAGGAATTGTAGGTCCATTTGAAGGAAGCAAACCCCGAGAAGTGCTGATTAAAACACTCGAAGAACTGGACCAACTGCAGAGAAATATGAAGTAATTCACATCTGATATAATCTTTGACGAAAAGATTTTTTCTATTATAAAAATTAAAAAATAACAAATTAAGGGGGTTCAATATGCGGGGACAAATTTCAATCGCTTTAGTGCTGTTATTACTGCCTGTTTTTTCATTCGGATGGACGATAACATTAAGTCCAACCACCGGTCATACCCTGTATAACTGGTCTATCGATGCGACATCTGATGGTGGGGTTATTGTCGCAGGATTGGAGAGAACAGCATTCGACACGCTTGTCCTTCGATTTCCACCTGGATTTTACCCACTTTGAGATATTTTCGATATGCCGTTTTGTGAATGTATCGTTCTGATTTTTCAGTGAGCCGCCTCGTGTTCTTCTAATGACAAAATTAAATACCCAATTTTGAAACTAACTGTCAAAGTTGGGAAATAGGGTGAATTATTTTAAGTTCCATCCTTCAATCGGCAATTGCATAGCGGGTCGGCACAGTTCCGCGGTGATTATTGCGTCCACCTGGGAAATTGCCGTTTCCAAATCATCGTTGATGACGATATAATCGTAGTTCACCGCCTTTTTCACTTCGTTTTCAGCGTTGCGCAGTCGGAGATTTATCACATCGGGCTGGTCTGTTTTTCTGGCGGTAAGTCTTCTGCGCAGTTCTTCCCTGCTCGGCGGAAGAATGAAGATGTTGACCACATCGTCAGGAAAGGCTTTTTGCATTGCATCTGCGCCCTGAACATCGAGGTCGAAAAGGAGCACTTCTCCGCTGGAAAGCGCATCGTTCACCGTGGATTTCAGTGTCCCATATCTATACCCGTGAACGAACGCCCATTCCACGAACTCGCCAGCATCGATTTTTCTCAAGAATTCTTCGTCCGTCAAAAAGTGATAGTCAATCCCATCAACTTCGCCGTTTCTCATCGGGCGAGTGGTGGCAGAAACTGAATATTTATACGACGGATGACGCTCAAGTATCGCACGATAAATGGTAGTCTTCCCGCCGCCGGAAGGCGAAGACAAAACTATCAATATGCCCCTGCGTTTCTTCATCGTATTATCATTTATACAAAGGGGAAACCCTTTCTGGAGAAGAGTTTCCCCAATTCAGTTAATTTGAAAAGAACAGTTATTACTTCACCAGAGCCATTCTGCCCGAAAGCGTTCCCGTGCTTGTGGTCAGTCTGTATGTGTATATACCGCTTGGCATATTTGTGCCGCTGTCATCTCTGCCGTCCCAGATTATTGAATGAACCCCACCAGACATATCGCCATTAACCAGATTTCTCACGACCCTGCCGTTCACATCGAGAACTTCGAGCGTGATGTCGTCGTTTTCGGGCAGTTTGAAAAAGATTTCAGTGGACGCGTTGAACGGATTCGGCGTATTTCCCAGAAGGATAGCGACCTCCGGTTTCGACGATGGCTTTTCGTTCACATACGAATTATCGATGCCGAATGCGTCCAAAATTCCACCGAGTATGTGCGTTCGCAGTTCGGGGTATTCGAGTCCATCGACCATAGCACCGAGATAGATTGATGAGAGAACGCTCTTATAGACGCCAGCATCGAAGTAAACCATTCTCACGCCATCGCCAACGCTGTCGGGGACATCGGTCTGCGAACGCATAAGCGCCTGTGCACCAGTGATTGGTTCGAGGACATCCACAAACAGGTCGGCGAGGGTGTTTGTGTTATAATCGAAGGTGAACTCTTCAGCATCTCCGAAGAACGACGGCGCTATGACAGTGAGTTCATCCACATTGCCAGTTGTGTCGGTAACACCAGAAGCACTCGGGTTTATTGGATGGCCATCGTGATAGAAATCAGCACCCATAAGCCATCCCAATGTCGGGCAACTGCCCTGGTCAATCATATACCACGCGAAATCGACACCTTCGACATAAAGATTTCCGCCATAATTCATATATTCAATCCAGATGAGTGAATCGCCGCCGCCAGAATACATAAAGAACGAATTCGGATAAGCTCCTGTGACCCAAAAGATTGTTGAGTATCTTATGTCATCGAAATAACTAATATAATCTGTGTATGGGAAGAAATGCTGAATAAATTCATCCTGTTCGCTGAGATAAATGGATTCGGCAGGAACGCCTATATACTGCAAATATTCATACAACCATTCCGCCTCATCCATAGTGCCGTTTTCAGCGAGGGTATCTCCGCCGTCGTAGTCGAAAATAAGAATCTGCCTTGAAGGACGAATTTCGAGCGCATATCCTGGCACAACTTCCGAAAGCGGCGATTCCCCTTCGGGATACAGCGCAGTTATTCCATAATATACAGTGTCTTCAGGTTCAACCTCTGAATCAAAGTAATACAGTGTATCCGCTGTTGTCTCATAAATCATTTCGACGCCAGGGTCGGTTGTGCTGGTGAACGGGTCGGTGCTGCGATATACTCTGTATCCTGTAACATCCATCGGCGAGAAGGTTCTATACATTGGGTATCCTGCGGGTTCGGCGTTTATATCAGGCGGTGCAATGCGGATTTTTCGGGTAAGACCGAGTGGGTCATCGCTGCGTTTCCCTGCGGGATAAGCACCATATACCGGGCGATAAACAGTGATGGGGTCAAGGGCAATTGTTCTGCCAGTGAAAACATTTGTCATATATACTTCAATCATAAATCCATAATCTTCATACCCGGTGAAATCGCCGAGCAATGACCAGCCGGTTGCATCGTGATACCAACTATAAGCACCATCGCCGGAACCTGCCGTATTTGTCGCAAGAACATCCAGAGTATCATATATGCTTGTCTCATCATTAAAGACCGATACTGTGAAGGTATCGGGAACGGTTAAACTGGAAAATGGAACTTCCATCCACCAGGTTTCGGCGTAGGTAGATGTTGTGCCGTCGTCAATTTCGGTGAAGTCTTTGTCCCCAACAATTACTTTAGCTGTGGCAATCGGTTCGCCGTTCATCTGATTGTATGTGGCAACTCGAACGCGGCTGACTACATACTCACTTCCGGGACTCATAAATTTGACGCCCAATCCAATATCGGCGGAGTTCATAACAAAGAAATATGAAGCGGCGTCGCCGGTGTAATGGTGCATCTCAATTTCACCAGGTTCCATAGGAGCGTCCCAGCTTATTAAAATATACCAGGCAAAATCAGTTGTTGCACTTGCGTTTCGTGGCGGCATAAGAACAGCAGGTTCTTCTTCCAGTTCAAATGACACTGTGACATCGGCATCCGTAACGACAACCGTAGTATCCACGGAAACATATCCGTCGTGGCTGGCGCTCAATGTATATGTGCCAGGCGGAATATCACTGAACGAATATGCTCCCGTGACGGCAGTCGTCGTGGTATCGTCAATAGTGCCGCCAGATAGTATAACCTGTGTGCCGGAATGGACAGAAGCATCTTCGAGCGTTATTGTGCCTGAAACAGTGTAGGTTTCAGGGGAAGTGGATATGAGAACAAAGTCTATCGTAGAGTCTTCGGTGAACATAATGGGTCCGACAGTGTCCGAAATGTATCCTTCGTGAGATGCCACGAGCAGAACGGGAGTTCCACCGAGAACATCGCTCAATAGATATGTTCCATCGCTTGCGCTGGTGTCGGTAGCTGAGCCTGTGCCCCAGGTAGCAGTTATTATCGCTTCGTTTATAGGGTCGCCAGATTCATCTTCCACAGTTCCCGAAATATCGACCAATGTATCGGAACTTCTGAGATAGAAGTTGTGGACCACATCCGCGCCAGAGATGGTTATCGTGTCCGTGACGAAGCCATAGCCTGCTCTCGCACAGGTGAATACATATTCGCCGTCGGGAATGTTTATTATTTCGTAATATCCCGTGTCGTCGCTGGTGGTTCCGTAGGTAAGTGTTATGTCCATAATTGCTGCGCTATCCAGAGGTGCCCCGGTTGTCGTATCATAAACGAAGCCGCTTAATTTGTGTCCTGTAGCGCCCGATGTCTCCGTGTGGAAAGTGCAGTTTTCACTCATATGATTGCCTGCGATGTCGTCCGCTGATATGGATATTGTAATATCGAGGTCGTAAGGCAGGTCATCACCCATAGGACGATATGCTGCTATATGATATCCACCTGTTATTTCAGTGATTGTAGCAAGCATCGTCACATCGAAACCCATAACGGAAATTGAAATTGAACTTTCATCTACACCCGACATCGCATCCAGAATATCGACGGAAATTGAATCGATGTCCACAGGCACATCGTCATCGCCGCAGGTGGGATACCAGTTTGTTGCATACGGCGGCTCAGTATCAGTGGTTTCCGCTCCTGCAATAAACTGCCAGTATATCGTAAGTGGATAGTGTTCTATGACAAAATTCGACCTTGTGCTCATATCAAATGCGGTTGACATATCTGGGAGAGTGTCCATATAAATTACACCATACGATGAAGGCAGAGATGAGGTATTCCACATAAGAGTTTCAGGTTCACTTCCAGAACCGACCCAGGATACATAGAATTCCCATTGAACTGTGTCTGCTATGCCGCGCATATCTCTGAGCAATGCAGTTATGAGCGGGAAGCCTGGGTCATCTATAGGGAAGTAAGCGCTTATTCCCGACATAGGTGGCGGTGGAGCAGCTCCGTCAAGTGATACTGTATCAGAGCCTATCACTATTGTTGTCGTGTCAAAGCCATCTGTGGCTAAGGAATCTGTGCCAAATTGATAGGGCAATGGCGCGCCGGGGCGAGTTACATCAAATATCCACTGCCCAAATGAAACAGGCGGCAAGGCAAACAAAATTGCCGCAAAGACAACCCAAATCCTTCTCATAGAAAAACCTCCTGATAGTGATTATCCTTATTTAATAAATATCTCTGTATGATGGAATGTCAAGGAATTTTACAATTTTCGTTTTCTTCTTGCTATGTTGATAAAATATTCTAATTTTATCAAATATGCAAGAATTACAGATGAAAAATAAAGCGCTGGAACTCAGGCTGAGCGAAGAGGAATATTCACGAATTTTAAAAATTCTCGGTCGAGAACCGAACTGGACAGAACTCGGGATTTTTTCAGTTATGTGGAGCGAACATTGTTCTTACAAGAGTTCGCTCGTTCACCTGAAAAAATTTCCCAAGAAGAGCGACCGTTCTCTAACCGAAATGGGAAAGGAAAACGCAGGAGTCCTTCGTCTCAAAGACAATTGGGCGGTTGCATTTAAAATAGAGAGCCACAATCATCCATCGGCGATAGAACCATTTCAGGGTGCTGCGACAGGTGTCGGCGGAATACTGCGCGATATATTCTGTATGGGCGCTTATCCCATCGCATCCCTTGATTCCCTCAGGTTCGGAGAACTTTCCAACCCCGTGAACAAACATCTTTTCGACGGAGTTGTTCGCGGCATCGCTGCATACGGAAACTGTTTCGGCGTCCCCACTGTCGCTGGTGAAGTGTCTTTCGACGACTCTTATGCGGGAAATCCGCTGGTAAATGTGGTTGCCGTCGGCATCGTCAGAACGGATAGAATGATTTCCGCTCGCGCATCTGGTGTTGGAAATGCTGTGGTATATATCGGCGCTGCAACGGGACGGGATGGAATTCACGGTGCTTCGTTTGCATCGGGAGAACTGACGGAAAAATCGAGCGAAGATAGACCGTCCGTCCAGATTGGCGACCCGTTTATGGAAAAATTACTTCTCGAAGCGACGCAGGAAATCGCCAGAGAACACCTTGCAGTTGGAATGCAGGATATGGGCGCGGCGGGGTTGACAAGTTCGAGCGCTGAAATGGCAGCAAAAGGAGATGTGGGCGTTTCCCTCGACCTCGACAAAGTCCCCACGCGGGAAGAAAATATGACGCCATACGAAATTATGCTATCCGAATCTCAGGAACGAATGCTCCTCGTGTCCACGCCCGAAAATCTCCCGAAGATAGAAAAAATCCTCGACAAATGGGGACTGCACTATGCTGTCATCGGAGAAGTGATTTCCGAACCTGTTCTCAAATTGTTATGGCACGGAGAAGTAGCGGCGGAAATTCCCATAAATTCCCTTCAGGCAGGGGACGGTGCGCCTGTTTACGATATGCCGCAGAGAAAACCCGAATACATCGAGGAACTTCAGAAGCGAGATGCGAGGAAAGAAATTCTGGAAAAAATTGCGAGTTCGCCAGGAGAAGCCAATCCGCAGAAAATTCTGCCCGAACTGCTGATGACTCCCACAATCGCTTCCAAGCGATGGGTATGGCGACAGTATGACCATCAGGTAGGGGTGCGAACGGTAATCGTTCCTGGCGGAGCAGATGCCGCTGTGATGAGAATAATGGAGACGGGGCAGTTCCTCGCCATTTCCACGGACTGCAACGGCGCATATTGTCATCTCGACCCTCATTCGGGCTCTGCATCCGCGGTTCTCGAAGCGGCGCGAAATGTCGCCGCTGTCGGCGCAAAACCAATCGGAATTACCGACTGCCTCAACTTCGGCAATCCGCAGAAACCGGAAGTTATGTGGCAATTTTCCCGTTCCTGCGAGGGGATTTCAGACGCCTGTTCATCGCTGAAAATTCCCGTCACAGGTGGAAATGTCAGTTTCTACAACGAATCGCCGAAAGGAGCGGTATTCCCGACGCCGGTCATCGGCATCGTCGGGATAATCGAGGACGAACGGCACATTACTCCGATGGGTTTTCAGAATGCTGGCGACGATATTCTGATACTTGGAAAAATCGATATTTCGGATTTAGGCGGTTCACATCTCCAGAAATTATTGTTCGGAAAATATTTCGGGAAACCACCAGAACCCAAAGTAGAGGAACAGACACAAACGATAGAATTTTTGCTCGAACAAATTTATGCGAGCAGAATAGAAAGCGCACACGATATTTCGGAAGGTGGAATCGCCGTTGCGCTGGCGGAATGTCTGTTTGCAAAATCACAATTTGGCGCAAATGTGAAAGTTCCCGATGACGAAAATCCCGTGTTGTGGATGTTTGCAGAATCGCAGGGGGTTTTTATCATCAGTGCGCATCCCGAAAACGCGGACAAAATAATCGCAGAAGCGACGGAGAAAAATGTTTCCTGCGAAAAAATCGGAAAAGTCACCGAAACCGGTATGCTGAAAATAGGAAATTTCCAGTGGAATGTGGAAAAATTGAAGGAGGAATACGAGAGCGCAATCCCCAAAATGATGAACAATTGATTTTTGATTGCCTTTATTATGAAAAATAATATCTTTTAATTTAGAAAAATTTCATCGCCCTGATGAGCATTTTAAGTCAAAGACAGTTCAGGTTCGCATCGTATCTGGCAGTATTTTTATCTGTGTGGGTTATCGCAGAAGCGTTAAAGGGGAAAAGCGCTGTAGTTTCACGAAAATCATCGGCAAAAAAGGAGCAGAAAACTGTTTATATTAAATCGGCTGAATCAGGACGAGCGCACGAGAAAAAAGATACAGTCGATGCGGGAAGCATAGCGAGAAAACTCACTGCGAAGAAGATAGACATAAATTCCGCCGACGAAGATGAACTGATGAAATTATCTGGCGTCGGCAGGACGCTGGCTAAAAGAATTGTGGAATATCGGAGAAAGCACGGGAAGTTTAACAATGTAAATCAACTGATAAATGTGGAAGGAATTGGCAGGAAGAAATTGATGAAAATAAAGAAACTGGCAATCGTCAGATAATTAAAAAAATTGAACAATTTTCTATGAAAGGGGAAAAAATGAGAATGCGAAAAGGTCTTATGCTGCTCGATGCGCTGATAATAATTCTCGCTGTGGGAGTGATTGCTTCGCTTCTTATGCCTTATTTGAGAACGGAACGCGAAGTAAAATTGAGAAATGCCTGCCGAAACAGAATGCAGATTATATCAAATCTCGAACTGAAATATTTTGAGACCGCAGGCGGAAAAATTTCTCCGGAAGAAGAAAAAGCCGACACCACAGAAACAGCCGAAAAGTCGAAGGATAAAAAGGCTGAAAAGGATACCACCACATACATCAGAACATTTACAAAAAATGTGGAAGAATTGAAAAAAATGCTTTCGGAAGGAGAAGACACATTTGACTTTGTCTGCCCGCTCGACGGAAGACCATTCATCATTGTCGCACGGGATTCTTTCTTTTTCTCGATAAGTTGTCCAAACGGGCACGGACAGGTGATTATGGGGTCTCCGACCTGGGAGAATAAATAAATAAATATTTCACCATATTTTTCTGCGCATCGGCATTTGCGGTAATAAAGTTTTTCCATCGAAAAGATAGAACATAAAGGCGCGCTATGTAGTTTTCAAGTTATGACAAAACATATACTCGGCATCCACATAAGCGATAATCGGATAATTTGCGTTGAATGCAAATTAGGGAGCGGGATTTCGGCGAATAAAATCGCCAAAATCGACCTGCGACAGGGAGTGGTGGTAAACGGCACAATTGCAGACCCGACCTTTCTCGCAGAATCGATTGTGGAAATGCTGGCGAAGATGGAAGTTCTATCGGCGAAAACTATCGTGAACATTCCAGTAAACCTTGCAGAAGTAAAATGTATTCCGACGGAAATAAACTATCTATCCGCAACTCCCGACCAGATAGAATGGGAGATGCGCCATCACATAAACGAATCACCTGAAGAATTTTCCTTTTCGGCTTTTTCCCTGCCAGGTTCAACTATTTTAACTGCTGTCAGGAAACAGGTGATAGATTCATATTCGCAGGTGCTCGAAAAAGCGGGGCTTCTGGTGGAAGCAATCGACCCCGAACAGATTGCGCTGTTCAATCTCGTTTCCGTTGCAGTTGGTTCAAAACCGAAAGATTCGCTCGCTGTGGTGGACATTGAGATACCATTTTCGCAGGTAATTTACTTCGAGCGTGGAAATTTCGGCTGCGGCGGAAAACTATTCACACCACCTGAATTATTTGGGCTTGGCGAGGGTAAAAAGACCTGGCGGGAGTTCGGCGAAGATATATCCGCCACAATTTCTATGACCCTTGATGCGCAAAAACAACTCAATCCAACCGCAGTTCCAGAAAAAATAGTATTTTGCGGAAGAAAGATAAAAGAAGATATCGCAGCCACCATAGCGGGAAAAGTCGGGCTGCAGTTAATTCAATACAATGATTTAACGAAAAAACGAGTAAAAGTAAAAGCGCACAGACACGGTCTTGAACCAGCGGAACTATCGATTGCTCTTGGGCTCGCTGCGCACGGAATTGTGAGAGCATAATGGCAAACATAATCGACATAGATTTATACAGTTCGCCTGAAGACATTGGCAGTCCACTTCGGGCAACGAGTTTGAGAAAACCATACACTTCGCTGCTTTATGTGCTCTTTTTCCTCACCGTGGGAATGGTGATATACTTTTACTTTTCCAGCCACGAATATCAGGGGGCAATAGCAGAAGCACCTCCGCCGAAACCATTGCCTAAAAAACCGCCTCTGTCCGTAATCGTGAGGAAAAACCTTGTGCGGTGGTCCTCGTTCATAAAGGGCGTGGTTGTCTTCAAGCCCGAAATTCTGGTCAGCAACGGCGAAGAAGAATTTTTATGTTATTTTTCGTCTTCGTCCATCGACGAGGCGTGGAGGATAAAAGATTCGCTAAAATCCATATCGAAGGCGCCGCAAATAATCGACACGGCAACTGTAAATGGTGAATTTAAATATGTAATTCGCGGCAAATTGAAAAATGCGCCACATCGAAATCCTGCTCAACCTGTGCAAAAATTTATGCGAACAACAGTGATGAACTTCATCGATTCGCTTGCCGCAGCCAAAGGACTGGCAAAACCAGAAAGAATTCAAATCGGCATCTCCAATGTGGAAGGAGGCGAATGTTTTAGATATATGATGTCATCGTCGGGCAGTCTCATTAGGATAGGTAGATTTTTCAGCGATGTGATAAAAATAGATTATTCCATATCACCGCAGGCGCTGGCAGTCGAAAAAACGGACTCGCTATATTCACTGAAAGCGATATGGGGATTGTATGACTTCCAGAAACCTGCCGATACCACCAAAGTGGTGAGTAAATAAGCTGTGTTAACTTACAATGGGACTTCATTCTGTTTCTTCTTTCAGCGTTCGCATAAGTTTTCTTCGAAATTCATAACTTATTGAATAATAATGATATTTATCATCATTTTTTGATTTTTCACCTCAAATCTATTTCGTTTTGTTTAATATCTTTTTTTTCATCTTTTCTTTCGCCATATTAGAGAATATTTTACAGTTTTTTCGTTCCCCTCATCCGTCTTGCGATTTCATTGCAATCCACCTTCTCCCAAAGGGAGAAGGAATTTTACTTCCCTCTCCCACCGGGAGAGGGACCGAGAATGAGGGGCTATAAAAAACCCCCGAAAAAATCGGGGGCTTTTTTTCAACATATCTTTTCGCTCGCTGTATTAGTCATCAGAGATTTTACCCATAACATTGAATAAGAAGGAATGGGTCTTCGTGCTTGTCGAACTAAATGGAATTAAAACTTCAAGATGAAGTTCCGCACGGTCATTCTGTACAGTGGACCAAGCTACCGGTGTGGAACTTGTGAAATCGCCTGTATTTTCTGGGTCTTCTGCCACGAGGTCATCAAGTTGGTCAGTAGCAGGGGAACCTGATGGGGCGGAAGTCACCATATCTATCCAAGTCGGAGCAGCTGGAGTGCTTGCATCACCATCATAATCAGAAGTTCCCTGTTGCCACAGATATCCAGAGATGTATTGGTTTTCTGCAGTGTTAGCGCAAGTGTGGGCGGAAGGAGAAGAAACCAATGACCAAGCATCTGAGCCAGTAACCGTATCCTCCCTTGAAAGCCAGATGTCCATATCTGCGGTAATACCGCCGGTGTTCTCAATGAAGAATACTTCGTGGATGATTTCGCAAGGGCTAACAGCGTCAGAACCAGTGAAGTCAAAGAAACTTGTGTCTGTACCCACCATACTGGGAGTCACGGAAGGAGCAGTGTGAGTATTGCCTGAGCTTTGGTAGTCAAAAATGAACTCGAACCCCGTCATTGCTACATTTAGTTTGATGAACACTGTGTCATCTGGAGTTGTGGACGATGTCCAATCAGGTTGTGCCCATACTCCGCCAACCACCAGCGCGAGCACCACAGCAGCGAGCAATAGCTTCTTCATCATCTAACCTCCTTGGTTTAGGTTTGTGTTGCTTTCGTCAACATCCCAACAACGAATCTCAAACCTTTCTTCTTTGCATCACCTCCTTTCTCAAATATCTTGTTTATACTATAATATATTAGCCAGCTTTTGTCAAGTCAATTTTTTGAAAATCGTTTAGTAAATTATAAAACAACTGAATAAATAATAATTATTTTATAACATATAGCAACAAGAAAATAATAAGTAATTATTAAGTAATTATTTTCTATCAATCATCACATATACGGGCGATTGAACAAACTTGCCAGGGAGTTTAGTTTATATAACCTCAAAATTACAC
>JAGHAI010000180.1 GCA_021161555.1 bacterium | reverse complement strand
GGCGTCCATATAGTATATTTTTCGCCTTTCCTAATATGCAGTTTTGATATGCTGTGACCCAATAAATCGAAAATGTATATCGTTATATCGCTATCGGCTTGTCTATTTATAAGAAACTTGCATGCTGAATTAAATGGATTTGGAGAATTTTTTATAAATAAATGTTCAGGTATTTTGGTGTTTTCAGATATTTTAACACTGCCGATATCGATGAGCGAAACATCATCCAGAAACCAGCCGGTAGATGTTTCAAGGGAATTTGTTCCGGTGTTGAATATTATATCTATTTCCTGCCCAGCCCAGTTGGCTAAATCAATAAAATACTGGCGCCATTGTTCACACCACTGTTCTGCAAATACGGGTTCACCGGCGATGGGGTTGGAATCGCTGATAATTTCGCCGTCATATCTCGGGAATGGTTCAATGATTTCAATAGATGTTGAAGTCCTGACCTTAATATTTCCGCCATCCCTTATTAGACCTGAAGTGGAACCGCGAGCAAAGTTGATGTTGCTCCAGAAACTAAAGGCAGGATGACTTAATCCTGAAAGGTCAAGATGCCAGACTAATTTTGCATTCAGGTCGTTATCATAAGTGGTTCCAGAACCAAGGTTATTCCAGCATTTTGCCCCTGAATGGATTATATCACTTTCCGTCCAATACCAGCCCAAAGATTCAACAACAAAGCCACCGTTGTCATATTCGAAATCGTTTGAATAGATCAATTCGCCAACCATAGGACCAACGAATTCAGTATCCTCTGGAAAACGGTGCATACCATATCTATCTGTGTAAACAAAATGATAGTGATGTATTCCCTCGTCAAGTGTGATGTTTGCGAAATATCGGTGCCATTCCGTATCATATAAGGCGTCGGGAATCATAATATGTTCTTCACCATCTATTATAAGATAGATTGATTCTGGCGGATTTCCGGATGTTGAACCGTAAGTTATTCCAAAACTATACATAGAGCCATTTTCTCCAATAAGAGGACTGACTTTTGCATCTCCGAGAAATGAACCATCTGAGATAACTGAAACATCATCTATGAACAGTCCTCTTCTCGTGTTGTCAATGTCTGATTTGAAATTTATTGCAATTTTTCCTGATTTACCATAATAATCTGGAGATATGTCAATTATTTGTAAGTCCCAGTTCGTGTTATATTCGCTGGCATACCAGAGTGGAATGGAATCATCATCAGTCCACAAATCTATTTCAGCGGAATCGCCATCTAAACTTATGGAAGGGACAAATAATCTATACCAGAAGCACAGATGTGCGTTCCAGGGTATTATGAATGAAGGAGAAATAATACACCAATTTTGGTAGTCTTCATAAAATCTCTGCCCATCGGCAAGATTTACGATAGATGCACCAGGAGAATTATATTCAAATGTGTCAAGTGACCATTCTCCAAAATCTTCAGATGTCCATATTGATAGGTCGTTTCCATCGCTTAAAAATCCAGGAGAACCAGAAAATAAGGTAAAGGTATCGCAAATGCTTAATTCAAAAACAGTCCAGCATAATATAATAGGAAATTCAAAATCGGGAAAGTCATCTATTTCAATGGCAATAGGGATAGTATCATTCCAATGTGAAGGAATATCGGTTATTAAAGTATCTGACGATAGGATGTTTCCAAATGTTATATAATCTGGCAGTTCTGCACTAATAGAAAGAGTATTTATATTGCTTCCATCATCATTATTTATGTGTGTCCAGACTATAACTGTTTCGCCTGGTTCAATAAAATAATCGCCATCGCCGTATAATGTATCAGACAGCGAAATAGATGCAAATAATAAAGACGGACTTTTGATAATTAAATATTTATTGTATTCCCAGATTTCTCCTGATGAATCTTCTATATGTATGTTTATTGTGCCAATTGAATTATTTAAGACAAAGGGGTCGATTGATATTAAAAAGTTCATACTAATAGTTTCACCGCTGTCAATGATGGATATAAAAGTGTCGCCATCTATAATTGATAAAAATGAATCTTCCGCTGAAATGTTGATATTTAAGTTACTATCCGCTATTCCAAAATTGACAATGTCTATATTAACCAGCAGAGTTTCGCCAAAATCCCACATACCATCATCATCATTTCTTGAAGAAATAATATCATCGTCGCTTATTATAAAGCTTTCAGGATATAAATATGAATGGTCAGGGAATTGTGGTAATATTTTCGTTAAAATGGGTATTTTGTCGAACGCCGTTGCAGTGAGCGTAAGAGTTTCAGGCGGTATAGGTGGTATTGTAAGTTCCAGAGAACCATCAGAACCTGTTCTGCCCGTTATGAAAGAATCGTCCCAGAAAACAAATACAGAGGCATTGATAAGAGGATTGCCTTCGCTCGTCAAAGTGATGCTGAAATCGTTTATTGCGTCAACAATATATGTTGGCGGAGCATCGACTGTTATATTTTCAGGAATTCCAGCCCACAATTGAACGGAAGGGTCGCCTATTAGATTATATACATCGAAAAAGTAATGACCAAAATCGGGGAAGGATACCATTACATCGAGAAATGCGGCGTAGCATTGCCCCATTGCAGAAGCGATTGAATCTATTAGAAAATGGCGAAAAGTTTCTATTTCCCACACGCTATCGGGATACCAATATGTGGAATTTGAACCGCCAATATATGCGATAGCCCCAGCGTTTGCCTGCCTTAATAAATGTTCCCCAAATGAAGTTTCGAGAGTGAAATCATTCGTGGAACAGGCATTTCCGACGATAAATGGATACATATTATTGTTGGTCAACGAGCTTACTCCCGAAAAAGTAAGCGGCGGAGCAGAGAGACCACCGCTCCAACCGTGCCCATAATAGTAGTAATATGTGTAGCCGCTGTCGAGTGCAGAAACTACATCGCTCTCTGTTGCATAATCACCATCCAGTTCCTCATAATTTATGTCGAGATAGGGGAGAAAGTTGTCTCGAACATAAGTATGAACAGTGTGAACTATATCGTGGAAATAACTATCGTCGCTTGTTCCGAATAGAAACCGACCCACAAAAGTAGTATCGGAATAAAGGAATTGTTCATATTCTATAAATCTTGAAACCAATTCATCAAGCTGGTCAACATTTTGCACGGAAATGCGCCCGATGAGGATATCAGGGACATAATCATCGCCATCGACGCAGCCGTAATCTATGTCGGTAGGTGAATCAGACCCGCCAGTTTCGTGAGTTGGCACATCATCAACATCGCCGACGATGACCAGATAATCTATTCCGTCCCAGCGGTCATATATTGCATTTATAGAATCATCTATTGATGAAATAGTTCCGCCGAGTTCGTCCGGTGTTCTGACATCTATGGAAAAACCAATTTGTCTCTTCCAGAAAAGCCAGGGTTCGAGGGATAATCTGTAATAGGATGGACATATAACGAGCATCTTTGCAGGTGCTCTATCTATGGGAGCATCTTCGGGATTTACGAAAAAGTTCTTTTTTATCCTGTCGAACACAGGGGAACTTGATTCGTTAAGTGGTCTATTGGAATGGATATCCACGACGATTTCATCGGCGACATCGATTTTCCCCTTCGCCGGATAATATCTTATGGGGCATATTTCGAGGATGATAAAATTATCTCCGTGCAGGACGCCCGATTGAACGATGCGGACAGTTTTTTGGGGAAATGCTTTTGCCGAAGAATATAGATTGGTGTCTATCGTGGTTATTTTTCTCCAGCGCTGAGATTCCATCGGCTGCGAAGGCAAAATTGGAGAAGGCACCGAAAATTCTGCATAGCCAGAAATTCGCTCTCTGATTGATACCCCAGAACCAACGCGGAGAGGAATTCTGTAAACGGGAATATGTGGTTTGCCCGTTTCCCAGATATAATCGGCATCTTCCATAATTATTTCAGAAAAATTGCCCAGCCGCGACGAAACTATTTCCATATTGCCATCATATCGCCATACGACATTTACATCAAGAGGCGAGGTCTGTGAAATGTCGATGTTCGAGGCAAATGAAGCGGCAATAAGGATGTTCAAGAACAAAATGGTAAATATTCGCATAATTTCCCCCTGCTCAATTCAAATATTTTATACATTGTTAATGAAAAATATAATTATTGCTCTACGAGACGGAATCCGATGAAATCTCTTCGGGTTTCAGGCTGTTTTGAATATCTGCGAGTATTCCGCAAATTGTATCCATCTATTGCTCCGCCAGAATCATATATGATTGCGCCCCCTCTGAGCGATTTTTCATCTCCCGTGGATGGACCTTCGGGGTCTATATTCGGAGCTCCCCCGTAATATAAGGGGTCATACCAGTCCGAACACCATTCCAAAACATTTCCTGCCATATCCATCACGCCAAATGGAGAGGCGCCATTGGGATATGTGCCCACAGGCGAAGTCTCGCGATATCCATCGTCAAAACCATCGGGTTCCCCGCCGTCTGCCTGCGATTCATAATTGCAGTGGAATGTGTCGCCTTCAAAGAA
Organism: bacterium; assembly: GCA_021161555.1. Taxonomy (GTDB): domain Bacteria; phylum UBP14; class UBA6098; order B30-G16; family B30-G16; genus JAGHAI01. Next base: position 4,570 of record JAGHAI010000180.1, on the reverse strand, counting down.
ATCATTCCCCCAGGGGAACTGGAATCCATCGGTGAAGGAATCTCCGTTTTCGTCCTCTCCGCCTCGCCCTCGTGCGGCGCATTCCCACTGTGCCTCGCTTGGAAGTCTTCTGCCGACAAAGTTCGCATAAGCATTAGCCTCATACCACGAAACGCCACTGACGGGATAATCGGGAAAAGCATCTCCGCAGGGATAGTCAGGGTCGTTCCAGGTCATCGGAGAAGTTATAGAATTTTCTTCTTTCCACATCCAGCCTGCGCTGTCCCACCATTCGGGGTCAAAGTATCCATCTGCGTCCATAAATTGCTTAAACTGTCCACAGGTAACTTCGTATTTATAGATTTTATATGTGGATAATGTCACTCTGCGCGCTGGTGTTTCTTCGTTTCCACCAACAAGCCAGACATCTCCCATCGTGAAATCACCAGAAGATATCGTTATAAGTTCCGCTCCGTCATCGGATGTGGATGGAATTTCCTCTGTGTTTGTCGTAAGAACATTTGATTTCAAGGTATCGCCCGACAGATGATAGGAATACACGATAAAGGAGTATTGTGTCGTAGGCGAAAGATTATCCACAAGAAGCGTCGTATCGTATTGATTTGTCAATTCGTCTGCAAGGAGACTGGTCTCGTCCACCGATGAGCCTTCGGACATATAGACGCTGTATTTGTAAAAAAGTGATGCTTCCGTTCTGTGCCAAGCGAGATATATGTTGTGAGAACTCTTTGCAGGAGCAGTTAAGGGGAAATCATAGTCCTGCGGCGGAACATAGACTGTTATCTGTGCAGTTCCTTCATTTCCCTCATCGTCAATAGCGGCGACTTTAAGAATTACATTTCCGATTTCACTGCAAAAACTCCACACCGCTTCGTAGGGTGTGTCTGTGTCCACATCTATCGTTTCTTCTGCGGCGATGAAAATGACCTTCTCAATCGTTCCATCGTCCGATATATCAGCAGAAATGGTCTGGGGAAAAACTATTGTATCACCATCAGATGGATAAGTTATGGAAACCGATGGAGCGCTGCCTTCATTCTCATTATCGTCTTTTTTGCTGCATCCTATGATTAAAGCAATAAATACAATTGCCAGCAGTGCAGTTGAAAACCATTTCATCGAGAACCTCCTGGTTGTTGAAAATTTTTGGACAATTTTCATACGATGATTGTTGATAAGAAAAAATTTTAATCCCATTCGAGTTCGACCTTTGACGAGTCTCCGAGATTCAGCCGAAAGGGAATTCCCGAAAACGATGAATCGTTTCCCAGTATGGAATTTTCAAGAATGCAGTGGTCGATGATTACTCCATCACTGACGATGCTGTCCTTCAATATAGCGTTTCTGATAATCGCATTTTTGCCAATCGACACGAAAGGACCGATAATCGAATTTTCCACCGTGGCGCTGTCGGAAATATGAACGGGCGGAATTATTATGGAGCCAGGCAGTTCGCTTGTCTTACCATTTGTGCTTAGCAGATGTCTGTGTGTAGCAAGAAGTGTTTCAGATTTTCCGCAGTCGAACCAGCCTTCAATGACGAAGGCTTCAAAGTTAATACCAGATGAAAGCATACGGCTCAGTGCATCGGTCAGTTGAATTTCGCCTTTCGTCTTTATGTTGCTTTCGACGAGAATTTTTAATTGTTTCCGCAGTTCTTTGGCACCGATGAAATAATACAGGCCGGCAATTGCCCAGTTGCTCCTGGGCTTTTCGGGTTTTTCCTCCATACTTATTATTCTCTTACCGGAAAGTTCGACGACGCCAAAACGGCGAGGGTTTTCCACCCAGGTGATTCCTATCGTATTTTCTTTTGCCTCAAGAATTTTAAAAATATTTGCTTCAATTATGGTGTCGCCGAGAACAATCAGGAAAGGTTCATCGTCGTTTATGTGATTGAGCGCGAGATGTACGGCGTATCCAAGCCCAAGCAATTCATCCTGCCACACTATTTCTGTTGGTATATCGTATCTGTTTTTTACAAATTTCTCAATTTTTTCGCCGAGATATCCCACGACGAGAACAAGTTCATCGATTCCGCTTTTGATAAGCCCATCGATTATGTGTGCTAAAATGGGTTTCCCAGCCATAGAGAGAAGGGGCTTTGGCGTCGTGTGTGTGAATGGGCGAAGTCTTTCTCCAATGCCTGCAACAGGTATAATGGCTTTCATATAATACCCCCATATTGAGAGGTGATAAAGGTTCTAATCACGAAAATCACCGCCGAAAAATCTGCCGTCGTTGTACATCCGTAAGTCGTTCATATTTACTATTGATTTATCCCAGGAATCCGGCAGATATGCCCAAGCTGCGATATATATGTGGTTTTTCGCGGACCAATATACATAGGTAAATCTTGGATATCCACTTGGTCTATCCACCTTCAGCCCAGGGAAGTGGTTCCAGTTAGTATTTTTTGTGCTCGCGTTGTTGAAAATCCACCAGCCTGCCCAGCCGAAATTTTTTGGATAATCTCCATAAGATTCGTAATACATCATAACTGCTTTGTATATATTTTTCACCATCAATCGTGCCTCGCTCACCTTCGATTTTCTCGAAGCCTTCGTAAATCGCGGTATCGCAAGACCGGCGAGAACACCGATTATCACAACGACTATCATTATTTCAATCAATGTAAATCCTTTTCTGTTCTTCATTTCGCTCCTCCTGAATAATTCAGCCCGAGATTTTTTGCGACAAGTTCGATGACTTTTGGCTTATATTTCTTCTCGAGATATTTCTGCCCGGTGGGAACTTTGACGCTATCTTCTATTTCCTTGATTACGAAAAACAGCGTCAGCATCTTCATAGAATCGACATTCTTCTGGCGCGCATACATCCTGTATTGACCGGGGTCGAACTTGCCGCTTTCGATTGATGACTTAAAATCAGGATATTTTCGCAGAGCCTCGCGAAGTGCATCTATATCCACGCCGACTACTTTTTCCTGCCGTTTTTTGACAAAATTTTTATACTCATCTTCATTTTGAGCGATTTTTTCCGTCTTTTCGCAACCCTGAATTAAAATAAGCAAAATAGATAGAAGAATTATTGACCGCGAAAGCATTTACCCCTCCATAGCAATTAAATCTCCAATTTTTTAATTATATATCAAATTTTTTTCAAAATCAACATCTATTTTTATTGCACATAATACTTTTACTAAATATAATTATGAGCGATATTGGGACCTGAATGATGGATGGAGGAAATTTTATGAAATACACTGCAGGCAGAAGAGACCGCGGAGACATCGAAGTTGTCTTCGAGCCAGAGGAAGACGGAAACGGCATCACCGTGGAACTCACCACGAGCGTGGAACGATTATATGGAGAGAACATCAGGCGCGAAATAACGGCGACACTGAAAAAGTTAGGAGTGGAAAACTGCACTATTAGTGCTTTTGACGATGGCGCTCTCCCGTATGTGATTCAGGCGAGAGTGGAAGCGGCGGTCAGAATGTCGCAGGAAAAATAATAAATGGAGGACAGAATGAAGGATAAACTTCGCAGAAGCAGACTTTATATGCCCGGCAACAATCCATACCTTTCGCAGAACGCCTTCCTGTTCGGAGCCGACTGCATCATCCTCGACCTCGAAGATTCCGTCCCGCCATCCGAAAAGTTTTCTTCAAGAATTCTGGTGCGAAACATTTTGAAAAATGTCGATTTCGGCGATGCGGAAAAAACCGTGCGGATAAATCCTCTGTCGTCGCCTTATGGACGGGATGACCTCGAGGAAATCGTTCCCGCCGAGCCCGATGCCATCTTCATTCCCAAAGCAGAAACCGCCGACGATGTCCGCATCGTCGATGAAATCGTCGCGGAAATCAAAGCGAAACACAAAATCGATAAGGAAATCTTCTATATGCCAATCATCGAGAGTGCGAAAGGCGTGTGGAATGCCTTCGAGATTGCATCGGCGACGGAAAATGTAGTATTGCTCGCATTCGGCGCAGAGGACTTTACCCGCGACATCGGCGCGCAGCGCACCCGCGACGGAAGAGAGCAGTTCGTCGCAAGGAGTTTAGTAGTTCTCGGAGCAAAAGCCGCAGGCGTGCAGGCATCGGACACCGTCTGGAGCGACATCGAAGATGTGGAAGGTCTGCGAAAATCCACAATCGAGGCGAAAGAACTCGGTTTCGACGGCAAGGGCGCAATCCATCCATCGCAGGTGGAAATTATTAACGAACTTTTCAGCCCAACTCCCGAGGAAATCGATTATGCTAAAAAAGTCATTGCCGCCTTCGAGGAGGCAAAAGCCAGAGGCGACGGTGTCATCGCCATCGGCAGGAAGATGATTGATGCACCCGTAGTTGCAAGAGCACAGAGAATTATCAAAATGGCACAGAAAATCGAAGAAAAAGGATAGATGAAGAACAACCCTCTTCGGCGCCTGTGCACCTTTGTTCCCAGGTAAAGGAGACAAATGAACGACAGGGGGAAAAAGCACAAAGTCAAAATTTGAACTTTGATTTTTTGGTTCTTGTTAGAAAAAGTTGGTTAATAGAATGCGTCGATAGCGAGCAATTTCAGGTATTGTAAATCTTTTATTCCGTATGCTCTACGCT
>JAGHAI010000107.1 GCA_021161555.1 bacterium | reverse complement strand
TTGAAAATCCTGATGAACATAAGACTCGGAAATAACATTAAGAATATAATTGGTTTTTTATTGTCTGCCGTCATTTTGTATTTTATCATAGTTCGTCTTGTGAAATATTGGAATGATTTATCATCAAGTCTTTCCAATGCTAACTGGGCTCTCATTTCTGCTGGTGTAATATACATACTGATAGGTGAAATGTTGATTGTTTTGATGTGGCGAGAATTTATGAAGGAACTATACAATAAAAAACTCTCGTTTTTTCAATCATTCATATTGGTGTTTCTACCAAATGCTGCGAGATATATTCCGGGCAAAATTTGGTTCGTTTTTGGAATAACTTATTTTGCAAAACGATGGGGTATCGACGCTGTTTCCGCATTAGTAGTTTCTCTAATAAGTCAAATAATGGTTCTATTAACTGCTGTTGTTGTTGGTGTCATATATATTGGTTTCTCTGGCGTGTATAAATTTTCATACTGGTCCATTATATTTCTCATTTTGATTGTAGCTTTATTATTACGACCTGCAATTTTACATTCCATCTTTGAATTCGTGCTTAAAATATTCAAAAGAACGAGGGAAATAGACATAAAACAACTTCCGCAAATATCGTTAAAGGTATTGCTTAAAACATTGGTTTTAGGTATATTATTATGGATATTCATTGGCATTGGAGTGACAATCAGTGGAATGGGACTTATTAAAGGTATTAAATGGGATGATATTTTTGTCATAACGGGGACATTTTCGATATCATATTTTATCGGATATGCAAGCATTATAACACCAGCAGGGCTTGGCGTCAGAGAAGGGATGTTCATATTGCTTTTGCCTGATTACCTATCTGAAACGCAGAAATTGGTTTTTTCAGTAAGCTCAAGAATATGGATGACCATCGCTGAAATTTTAATTTTTGTTGTTGGTGGAATCTTGCTTAAATTGAAGATAAAGGAATACGAAAAATATGATAAAAGTTCTTCACATAGTGACGGCATTTCCTCGCAGCGATGACGAAGATTCGATGACGCCGTGGCTTATTTCTCTTCTGCGAGGTCTTGAACGGAGAGGAGTTAAAAATACTGTTTTCGCTCCGTCTTATAAAGGTCTTGGCAATCAAACAGTCTTTGGTATCGATGTGCGAAGATACCGGTATTTTTTTCGCAAATACGAGGATTTAACTCACGACGAAGCAACTCCTGTTCGGCTTTCGCGGAAACCCTGGTATCTTTTATGGGTGCCTTTTATGCTTATTTCTGGCAGGCGAGCCCTGAAAAAGTTGCTTAAAGAGGAGCATTTTGACATTGTTCACATTCATTGGCCCATTCCTATGGCTTTCGTCGGTGCGCCGGCATTCGATAAATTACCAGTTGTATTCAGATTTTACAGCGCTGAAATAGTGCTTGCTAAAAGATACCCTAAAATATTTTCGTTTTTTCTTAAAAAATACATAAACAAAGCAGATGCAATATCTGCGAATTCCTCATATACAGCGTCTCTGATAAAAAATTTTCGTCGTGATGTTGAAGTCATTCCTGATGTAAACTTTTTTCCCAATGTCACCCCCAAATTTGCCGAGCCTTTGAATAATAATCCTAAAAAGATTCTTTTTGTCGGGAGAATTGTAGAACGAAAAGGAGTAAAATATCTGATTCGTGCGATGCCCAAAGTCCTATCGAGAATCGATGCCGAACTTATCGTTGTCGGTTCTGGTGCAATTCTGGACGAGTTGAAATCGACAGCGCAGGATATCGGTGTCAGCGAAAAGGTTCATTTCACAGGGGTTATTCCTGCCGATGAAAAGGAACAGTATTATAAGAATTGCGATGTTTTTGTTCTGCCTGCTTGTTTTGATAGACACGGAGATACAGAGGGACTCGGTGTCGTCTTGCTCGAGGCACTGTCCTATGGTAAGCCAGTTATTGCTTCCGCCGTGGGGGGCATTGTGGATATCGTTAAGGATGGACATTCAGGGTTGCTCGTTCCGGAAAAAGACCCTGATGCTCTTGCCGAAGCGATTATCAGGGTTTTAACGGATAAGGAGCTTTACATAAAACTTGCGAAAGATGGATACGAGTATGCAATTCAAAAGTTTTCCCCTTCTGTCGTCGAAAAGGCGATTGTCGATGTATATGAAGCTCTTTTGAAAAAATGACTACTTTGTTTGGAGGAAGTATAACTTATTTGTGTAATTCGAGATGTGATGTAAATTAACCTCTCTGATATAGAAGAATAAAAAGCAGAGATTTTTTAACCGAAACAGCATCTCAACCGTATTTGCAAGATAAACAGAGCTGATTTATCTGGCAGGGGATAATTTGGATTAGACTTCTATCACAGAAAAACTAACTGTTTCGGCGCATTCAACAACATAAACAGTGCCAGAAAACTGATAATTATGCCAGTTTTGACAATTAAACAAAATTAGTTGCAAACTTCAATTTTTTAAATTATCTTTTATCATCATCTTTTATAACAATCTGCATACTGGAGGCTGATTATGGCGATACTTCCCGTTGGAGCGAACAGGATGAATATGATGGCGCTTCAGCGTCGTCTTGTCATAGCGCGCAAGGGACACAAGATGCTCAAGGATAAGCAGGACGAGTTGATGCGCCATTTTCTCGACATCGTTGAAGAAATACGGGGGCTTCGCGCCAGAACGGAAACAGTCCTCGTCGATGCGCTGCGCGACTTCACTGTCATAACTGGCGCACTGTCGCAACAGGAACTTGAAGGAATTTTTATCATCCCCGCTGTCGAAGCATCGGTTAGCGTTAAGACGGAACGACTTTTGAACTTGCGAGTCCCGAATTTTGAGATAACATTCGACGACAGGGGAATATCCTATTCCCTTGCGAATACCCCCGCGCAGCTCGATGTGGTGATGAAAAAGATGGAAGAGGCGTTAAAACTTCTCGTTGAACTTGCTGCGACAGAAAAGAAACTGGAATTGCTCGCCAACGAAATAGACACAACGCGAAGACGGGTAAATGCGCTGGAATATGTGATGATTCCCGACCTCAAGGATACGATACGATACATAAGGATGAAACTCGAAGAGCTCGAGAGAGGCAATCTCACCAGGCTGATGAAGGTCAAGGACATCATCGCTGAAAAATATGCTACATAGAAGAACGGAGTTGATTATGCGTCTTTTCCTGGTCTCTATTCTCGCTTTCGGGATGACATACGCTTTCACAGGTAGCTGGACTGTTTACAGTGATATTCAGTATTCCCGATGTGGAATTAAACACAATGGTAGTGTATGGTTTGGCACAGAGGGCGGCATCGTTCAGCTTGACCCTTCAAAGGGAAATTACGCGGTATATACTCATCTTGATGGTCTTGGCGACCTCGATATTGTGTCCCTGACGGAGGATGACGATGGAAATCTCTGGTATGCCGCCGCAAATGGATACATCGGGGTTTTCTCCGACGGGAAATGGTTCAGTGCGGGTGAACTTGCCGATAATCATTATCGCATAAACAGGATGATTTTTCACGATGGCGGTCTTTGGATTTGCACTTCTTCGGGACTGGTGAGGGCGAACCCTGCGCCAGCTACCTTTACGATTGCACAGTTCGTCGATTTCTTCGAGCATTTTGCAGATTTGCCCGTTCAAACAGAAGCCACCGATATCGCATTTCTTCACGATACGGTTTTCGTCGGGACGCCTTATTGTCTTGCCTTTGCCCCGATGGATACCAACCTGTTTGCTTCTGAAAGCTGGGACACTGCGGCAATATGGCTCGATGAAACGCAATCGAGGGGCATCACCGCGCTTGCCGTTCATCACGATACGCTGTGGGCTCTGGCTGATGTGAACTATGGGGAAACGACTTTGTTCTTTCTGCAAAATGGGACATTTCATCAGGCGGCGCCGTCCTATCACGATGAACTCGCATACGACCTGGTATCGATGTTTGATACACTGTGGTCGCTTTCGTTCAGGGGAATTTTTTATTATTCCCCTTCGTCAAATTCAATGCACAAAATTCCGGTGGATGGACCTTTTTACAGTGTATATTCGCTTGTGGATTTTGGTGGCGAGAAAATTGCTGGCACGAGGTATGGATATGCGACATTCGACGGGGATACCTTCCGAAATGTTATGTTCAATGCGCCGGTTGGGAGCGATGTCGCCGATGTTTCCTTTGCGAACAATGGTGCTGTTGTCGTCGCGGCGCACAACGAAGGCGCAAATGTGTTTTATGATAGAAAATGGTCGCAGTTCAACATCCACATGACGATGGATTATGTTGAAGACGACAGCCTTTTCGACTGTGTCTCGCGTGTCTTCTGGGCAGTTTGCTCAGCAGTGCTGACTGACGATGGAACAATCTGGATTGGCTCCTATGGAAATGGACTTCTGAAAATCACTGAAGATTATTCCTTCGATGTGTGGAATGCCGAAAACAGTTCGCTTGTGTCTTCTGTCCCCGGTGAAAATTATACCGTTGTTTCAAAGTTGCGCGTCGACCCGATGGGGAATCTCTGCGTCGCTTCGTTCAGTTCCACCGACCAGAAGCCCCTTAAGATATGGACTCCTGATGACTTCGGAAATCCCTATGGCGGAATTTCCTTCGGCATTGATGAGGGAATCCCTGCGCCAACTATAATGTCGATGGATTGCGATTATGAAAAAATCGCCGTCGCCACGGCATCCGGCGCTGCTGTGATTTATCACAACGGAACCATTGCCGACAAATCCGACGATGTATATTACAATTTAAGCGGTCTTCTGCCGAGCAACGAAGTTTATGCGGTTGCAATTGGCGCTGATGGAAAAATCTGGTTCGGCACCGCCGATGGACTTGCATATATGGACCAATCGGGGATTATCGACACATTGATTATGCCGACGGACATTTCCGGCACAATTACAAGTCTTGCAGCGGATTCCTTCGGCAATATATGGATAGGAACACTCGACGGTGCCGCTATGTATATGCCCGATGGATATTTCGCCACATTCAAATCCGCATTTTCGGACGATGCATCGGAGCAGGACATAACGCCGCTCTATTCTGATGCCGTCGGAGTTATCTCCCCTATTCCGCTTGGCGGCGTGTTTACCGATGGCAGAAGTGGGGATATATGGTTTGGTTTCGATGGGTGTGCTGTTGTTCTGCATTCCCCTTATTCTGCATCGGAGAGTCTGAAGCCGTTGAAAATTTATCCAAATCCTGCTGTTGTGGAACGGCGCATTGTCCCCACGATATATATCGCCGATGTGCCGCCTGATGCACCGTTGCTGATATACAATTCCGCCGGTGAACTTGTCAGGCAGATTGAACACTACTGGAAGGCGCAGGATGGCGTGTTCAGGTGGGACTGCACAAATGATGCCGGGCAACTGGTTGCACCGGGCGTGTATGTGATTGCTGCGCCATCGGAAAATGGTATTGCGAAGGGAAAACTGCTGCTGATAAGATGAAAAATTTTTTTAAAATATCTGGATTGTCATTTATCCTTTTTTGTTCTGTATCTGGCGGCGAAATCCAGGATTTTGATGAATCTCTCTATAGCTCAATCCACGATGGCTGGCGATGCGATTTTGCGGAAAACTACTTCTCCGCTGTGACCTATCTCGGCAGGAGCGACTTTTATCTTTCGACGAACCTCGCACTTTTGTGTTTCGGCGACGATAAGATGAAGGAATCTGCGAAGTTATCCACTGCAAGTCTTGCCGCATCGATGTTGACCGCAGAAATTTTCAAAGTTGTTGTCAATCGCCGTCGCCCCGAAGGCCAGGATGTTTCGCGATGGGATTCTTCCTTTCCTTCGGGACATACCACTGCTGCGTTTTCTATGGCTTATGTTTACGGCGCACAATACCCCAAATTGCGAATACCTCTATATTTCTTTGCAACATCCGTCGCTCTTTCGAGAATTTATCTTGGAGAACACTATCCCGGCGATGTTGCGGCAGGTGCAGCAATAGGAACGCTTTTTGGATTCGTGGTGATGAAAAATAAGAATTTTATCATTGAAATAAGATTGTAAAAGAGTTTAAAAAAACATCAGGAGTGCAGATGAGACCTATCGACTATCTCAACGAATTGAGTTTTGTCAGAAGGGGTGGCAGCAAAGAGGAAAGAAAGGCGGCGGAGATGATTGCCCGCTGGCTTTCCGATATCGGATATACTCCCCATCTTGAAGAGTTTGATATATATTCCTTCGAGCCAGGATGGGGAACACTGACTCCCTTATCACCGTCAGGTGAAGAAATCAAAGTGCGCCCTGTGGGACTTTCCGCCGATGGCGATGTGGAAGGTGAAATCTTCAGAATGTTTTCTCCAAAACCTGAATTTGTAAATACAGATGATATAAGGGAAAAAATTGTGTTTATGCACAATTATCCCCGCTGGAAATGGATAAAACTTTTCGTGGAAAGCGGCGTGAAAGCCTGTGTAATTGTTCTTGCAAATCACAGGGAAAATTCCACCATTGCGCTTTCGCAAAAAACTGCGAAGGATTTTGGCGATAAAATTCCGCTCGCCACGATGTCGTTTGAAAAGGCTATTTCTCTCATCCAGAATGGTGTTTCCCGCATCAGGTTGAAAACTTCGCATAAGAAGTTTTTCGCCAAATCGCAAAATGTCGTGTGCGAAATTCCCGGAGATACCGATAGAATGGTTTTGTTCACTGCTCATTACGACAGCATGCCCTGTTCACCCGGTGCGCAGGACAATGCCGCAGGAACCGCTGAACTCATTGAAGTTATGAAAAATTTTGCGGGTAAAAAATTCAGACGCACTATGAGATTTATATTCTGCGGGTCGGAGGAAATGGGGCTTCTTGGAAGCAAACATTATGCGAGCAGCCACATAGACGAACTTGAAAAAGTTGACTTTCTCATCAATCTCGATGTGGGCGGAGACCCGTTCACGCCGATATGTGTTCGCACGCTTGGAACAGATGCAGTGTTCAATTATATAGACGGTATTCTCAAGCGAAACGGGATATATGGTGCTGTGGAGCAGAATATTTATTCAAGCGATGGAATGCCCTTTGCAAAGTATGGTGTGCCTTCGCTGTCCATTGCCCGCAGTGGAATTGATGGAAAGGGACATTCGCCTTTCGACGAAGCAAAAAATGTATGCGATGTATCTCTAAAAGAGGTTGTGGAAACGGCGCTCATAATTGCGGAAGACATTGCGAACGCAAAAATTCTGCCATTCGAACGAAAAATATCGGATGAGATGAAGAAAAAGGTGAAAAAATACTTCGACGAAAGGAGATGAGTCCAGTTAATAATTTTTACCGCAGGATTTTTCGGCGTATTATAAATATAAACTATCTCACAACATCCACCCCTTTCGGAAGCGAGAATATAGATTTGTCGGGTATTTCCTTTAACTGCCCTGTGAAGATTACCACAGTTTCAATATCGACGCTATCTTTGAGAATTAGTTTCTTCAGGTTTCCTTTTCTATCTATTTCCAGCGATATTTTGACTATCGGGTTTTCTTCACTTTTTGCCACTGCCATAAGGATTTGTCCGCCGTCGCTCTTTTGTGCTTTCAATCTGTATTTTTCTTCAAGCACCGATTTAAGATGCTTAAAATTCCCGAACAAAAACGGTTCTTCTGTCGGCATAGCGTCGCTGCCTTCTGACCACACAAGAAACTCACCTGTGGAATCGCGCAGGAAGAAATCGTCGCCAAATCGAGCAAAAAATCTTTCCCCTGACCACGCAATAAAACCGTCGTTTTCAGTCGTGTCAAAGTCCGAATACTGAACTACTTCGACGGAACAGGCGAACTCTTCGTAATCGGGAAGACTTCTGAAAAAGGCATCCGTCTGTTCATCGGCGGAAACGATTTTCAACAGCAGGGTCGCCCCAACCATTATCGCCACTATTGTGATGTTATTTTTCATTTTGCTCCGCAAAAATTAAGTTTTTGTAATGCAAGAATTAATATAATGCCACAATACACTTTTTTTATTTGTACTATGTTTTTTTAATGTCATTTATTCAATTTCCCCTTCTGCTAATATAATTGTTCCATCTTTGCCTGAGTACATCCTTTTATTATCTGAGTTAAATTCATATTTCACATCCAATGAGAGTGACTCTATAGATAATAT
>JAGHAI010000134.1 GCA_021161555.1 bacterium | reverse complement strand
TTTCTCAGGAAATAATTTTCCTTTCTCAGAGATGAATTTTCCTTTTCAAAAAATCTTTTTCAATTGGGGGAAAAACAATTTCCTTTCCTCAAAAATCGCAATTCTTTCTTCGCATAATGATGATTTTCCCCGATGGTGAAAATTTTTTACAAAAAATTTTTCTTCTCTTCGATAATTTTTTGCATTTTTAAAAAAACCTTTGCTCTGTGTCTTATTTTGTTTTTGACTTGCTCGCCTCAAAAATGCTTCTTTTTTAATGTCTATGTCCTCGTATCTGACGAAAATTTTTAAGAGCACGGATGGTTTCGGCGAACTTGTTGAAGCGCTTGCCCAAAGAAGCATCGTCGATGTGAGCGGATTGGTATCTTCACTATATCCTTCGCTTGCGGATGCTCTTTCGCAAATTTTTGGGCGCGTCGTTGTGATTGTGCCCGAAAGGATTTTTGGCGAAACGGTTGCCAGTTGTGAATCGGTTCTGGGCGAACGAGCGCTTTCCTTTCCCGCCTGGGATGTTCTTCCCTATGCGCACAAATATCCCGCCGAACACATCGTCGCGCAGCGAATTTTTTCCCTGTGGAAATTTTTAGAACTGCGAGATTCCGTTCTCATAGCGACGGCTCGTTCGTTTATGTGGCGAACTCTTTCCGAAGAAGTCATAATGCGCAATCATACTGCGATTGAAATTGGCGCAAAGATTTCGCAGGATGAGCTTGTGTCGCGTCTTTTGGATGCGGGCTATTATCGTGAACGCGTCGTTGAATTTTTGCGCACATTTGCCCGTCGCGGCGAAATCGTGGATTTCTTTTCGCCTGCACATTCCGACCCGATTAGAGCGGAATTTTTCGGCGATACCATCGAGGAGATGCGCACATTTTCCACACGAGACCAGCGTTCGCTCGCAAGGATGAAAAAGGCGCACATACTTCCCGCGGTGGAATGGCTCACTATGGAAAAAATTTCCATCGAACGATTGCTCGATAGCGTCAATTGTGAGGCGGAAAAATTTTTATCGTCTGGCGAACTGGAGGAACTTGTTGCGCGCATCTCTCTTGACAGGCATTTTCCCGGCGAAATATGGTTTTCGCCCATCTTTGAACCTGTGTCGGTAAAATTTTTCGATTTTTTGAAAAAATATTCGCCTGTTGTGATTTCCGTTGAACCGGAGGATATTTTCGATGAAGCGCGGGAATTTTTGCGCCGCGCCGATGAACTCTTCAGTCGCGTCAGCTGGGAAGATTTTCCGCCGCTGCCGCCTGAATTTATCTTTCCCGCCGAAGACGATTTTAAAAATCTGCTCACCCCCGATGATGAATCGAATAAAAATCTTTTTTCTTCGTTAGTGCGGATTCGAGAAATACCCGTTGATGAAGATGTGATAAATTTCAGCACGAGAAGAATAATTCTTTCCGAAGAGCCGTCCGAAATCCTCTCGCAGATGGAGAACTATTCCCGCAGGGGGAAGGTGTTTGTTTCCGCCGCTTCGCAGAAACAGCGCGAGAGAATAGCGCAGAAATTGGGGGGCAATATTCCCGTTCCCGTGAGATATGGTGCTATTTCAAAAAGTTTTTCCTCCGCCGATGTGGGCGTTGCGGTTCTTTCTGGTGATGAGATTCTCGGTTTTTCCCGCACGATGTTCGTTCCCGAAAGATATCATCAGGGCAGAGCGATGCTCGCACACTATGGCCTTGAACAGGGCGATTTTATCGTCCATTCGGACTACGGCATAGCCAAATTTCTCGGCATTGAACAGATGGAAATTGACGGGCAGACGACTGAATTGCTCAAACTTGAATTTTCTGGCGGTGAAAATCTGTATGTTCCGATGGAGGATTTCTATCTCGTCAATCCATATCTTGGACCTCGCTCTGCGGCGAGATTATCGAAACTTGGCGGGCGGAAATGGTCATCGGCGAAGCGGAAGATTCGCGCAAAGATTTTCGAACTCGCAGGCGAACTGGTGAGAATTTACGCCACGCGTCAGGTAAAACATCGTCCGCCGATGAAACCCGCACAGGAATGGGAAAGCGAACTTAAAAGGACCTTTCCGTTTGAAGAAACCCCCGACCAGCAAAAGGCAATTGAAGAAGTCCTATCCGACCTTGAGCGAGAAATTCCTATGGATAGACTTCTCTGCGGCGATGTGGGCTTTGGAAAGACCGAAGTTGCCATAAGGGCGGCGGTTCGCGCAGTTTCGCAGGGATATCAGGTGGCGGTGCTCGTTCCCACGACCATTCTTGCAGCGCAGCATTTTTCGACATTTTCGCAGAGATTGGAAAATATGCCCATAGACATTAAAATGCTGTGCCGATTTACTCCGAAGAGGGAAATCGAAAAAATTTTTCAGGAAATCGATGCGGGCAAAGTCGATATCGCCATCGGAACTCATATGCTCCTTTCCGATAGAGTGCATTTTGCAAATCTCGGGCTTCTCATAATCGATGAGGAACAGTGGTTCGGCGTCAGGCACAAGGAAAAGTTGAAATCTCTCCGCGCCGAAGTGGATGTCCTCACGATGACAGCGACGCCAATTCCTCGAACTCTATATTTTTCCGTTTCGGGGCTGCGCGACCTGTCCATAATTGAAACTCCGCCGATGACGAGAAGACCTGTCTTTACGCAAATCGTTCCCTGGAATATCGACTTATTTAAGAAGGTGATATATCAGGAAATCGAAAGAGGCGGGCAGGTATTTTTCGTTCACAACAGAGTTGAAACAATCGGCGGCATTGAAGCCTTATTGAAGCGGGAGATGCCGGATGTGAGAATTGCCGTGGCTCACGGTCAGATGCCCGAAAGAAAACTGGAGCGCACCGTTCTCGATTTTCGCGATGGAAAATACGATATGCTCCTTTCCACGACGATAATTGAATCGGGAACGGATATGCCGAATGTGAACACGATAATAATCAATCGAGCCGATAAACTTGGGCTTTCGCAGTTGTATCAACTTCGCGGGCGCGTTGGAAGAAGCGATGTGCAGGCTTTTGCGTATCTGATAATTCCGCCATATCGCACGATGACGGCGACGGCGCGAAAAAGACTGCGCGCAATTATGGAACACACCGAACTGGGCAGCGGATATCATCTCGCTATGAGGGATATGGAAATTCGCGGTGCGGGAAATCTTCTCGGAAGGGAACAGAGCGGCTTTGTGGAAGAAATCGGGCTTGATTTATATACGAAGATGCTTGCCGAGGCGGTCGCCGAACTGCGCGGACAGAAGCCGCCGATATTTGAACCGATACCTTTCAAAATAGATTTTGATGCGTATATTCCCTATGATTACATAGATGACCCCGAGACGAGATTGTGGGCATATCAGCGGTTGTTTACGGCTGATAAAGTGGAAAAAATTGAAAAGATGGAAGGCGAACTTTCGGATAGGTTCGGCAGAATTCCCCCACAGGCGAGATGTCTGATAGATTTTTTGAGGGCGCGCATCCTTGCCACGAAGGCGGGATTTAAGTATGTTGCGTTCAGCAAAAGATGGGTCGCGCTTTCATTCGATGTGGAAAAACTGTCCCTTGCGAAATTGAACGAAAGCCTCAAAAGTTTTTCCTCCCATCTCGAACTGGAACTGCATCCTTCGCCGAGATTGCTCGTTCACAGAACGGATAGCATCGAAGAAGATTTTAAACTATTAAAGAGAGTTTTGAATAAGATATTATCATCTTGATTGGATGAAGATTACTTGGATGCAAAAATTTTATTGAATAAAAAATCTAAAAAAATGGGGGAATTATGAAGAAGACGCTTTTGTTATTTTCTCTCGCCGTTGCGGTCTGGTTCGCTTCTGCGGATGGTCGGGCGCTATCGCTCTATCGCGCGAAGGTGAAAAATCCTGAAGTGAGGAAATTTATTTCGGCGACGAGGCGTTATCATCGCGATTGGGCGGATTTTCTGCTAAAATATATGCCGACAATCGACCTCGTCTCACTGAACGCAGATTCGATGCTTGAAGAATTTTATGCGCTCGATTCTGTGCTGTCTCGTGTGAAATGGTCAAAAGATATTCCGGAAAAATTTTTCTATTATTATGTTCTGCCTTATCGTGTTTCGCAGGAACCTCTCGAATATTTTCGCAAAAATCACTGGCGCGAACTTTTTAATATCGTGAAGGATTGCGATGATATTCGCTGCGCCGTGTATCGTCTCAACGAATGGGCTTATGAAGAAATGAAATACGAACCGACATCTCGCTGGGACCAGACGGCGGAGCAGACAATCACTCGTGGCATCGGCAGATGCGAGGAGATGGCAATTCTTTTCATAAAAGCTTGCCGCACTGTCGGCATTCCAGTTCGCGATGCATATACGCCATACTGGCCCTTTACGAACAGCAATCACGCGTGGGTAGAAGTGTGGACTGGCGACGGCTGGCATTTTGTGGGCGGCGCCGAAATGACCGCTCTCGACAACGCCTGGTTCGACAACGCATCAAAACGAGCGACAATTATAAAAAGTATAATCTATGGCGAAACTGATTCCGCCGATGCGCCGATTTACTATTCAAAGAATGGATTTACAATTCTGAACACAACGCCGAATTATACCGACACGACGGGAATTGATGTTTTCGTTGTGGATAGCGCTGGCAATCCTGCGGAAAGCGTTGATGTGTGGGTTTCGATATTCAATTATTCGTCGCTTCGCGCCGTGGCTCATCACAGCACCGATGAAAATGGAAAGGCGCATTTCATCGTCGGAAAATCTGATATTTTTCTCTCCGCCGGCAGAGATTCATTCTGGAATTTTAAAATAATTCCCTTCGCAGATGGAGATACGGCGATTTCCGCAAAAATATCTCTTATGAGAAAAGGCATTCCAGATACGATGTTCTGGCTTCACACGAGACATAATGTTCACGCGGAGAAGGATACCTCTTATAAAGCACCAGATATATCTAAGGTGAGGCACGACTTGAAACAGGAGCGATTGACTGCAATTTCAGAAAAATTTTTAAAAATTTTGCCCGATTCTTCGCTTTCAAAGAGATTGCTCGATGCGATGAACCGTGCGCGGGGAAATACTGAAGAATGTATCAAATTCTGGAATGCGCATCCCGAGGAGCATAACGACATTCTGTCCTTCTGGGAAGCGATGTCGGACAAGGATATTTTGCTTCCCGATTCTGCGCTGTGGGAAGATATCTGGTCTGGCGTTGCCGCTATGAGAGGGCGATTCAATAAAAACCTTCCCGATTCACTTTTCTGGCAGTATGTTGCAAATCCTCGAATTTTATGGGAAGATTTTGAATACTGGTATCCTGCGGTGTGGCGCAGAGTTGCCAGATATGAGGGGCTTTCTGCCGAAAAGACGGCGGAAATATTGCGCAAAAATCTCGTGGAAAAAATCGATACTCTGACGGATAGGGATTATTTCGGCGGAATGATGAATCCCCATCAGACGCTGATTGCAGGAACGGGCGGAACAATCGAGCGGCTGGCGGTTTTCGTGGCTGCGATGAGAAGTCTCGGTATTCCTGCGAAAATCGGGTGGGATTACAAATCCGCCGAATATTTTTCCGCAGAAGATGAGCAGTGGAAGAAATTTCAGTTTGAAAAAGTATCGGATGGCGGGGAAGAAAAAACTGGCGTTGTGCGGGCATTTTTTAGCGATGATTCTGCGAGGACCGACCTCGAATATTACGACGATTTCTGCATAGCGAAAGTAGAGGATGGCGTGTTCGATGACATCACGCCACCGATGGATACGAGTGGTGGAGCGATTATTTTTAAGGAAATTCCAGAAGGCGAATATGCGATTTTCACAGGCTGGCGCAACGGCTTCGGCGACCCATTTGTGCGGATTGCCCCATTTTCCGTCTCCGCTGGAACGACCACCGTAGATGTTCAAATAGGTTTGCCGCCGAAGGATTTTGTGCACCCTGGCGACCTCGTTGTCAGAAACTTCAAGGGCTTAAGCGTGGAAGATATGCGCGATATCAGAGGCAGAATTTTGTCCGACGGAGACTGGAATAGCGGAACCGTTATCGTGGCATTTTTCGACACCGAACACGAAAATTCAATTTCTACCGCGAAGATTTTATCGAATATAAAAAATATTCCGATGCTGCTTTTCATAGAAACGGAAAGCGGCACATCCGCAAAGAGATTTTGTCGGCAGAACAATCTTTCAGGAAGAATTTTCTGGGGCGATAGAAAGAAATTGAAAAAAGTTTTGAATTTTAAAAAATTGCCGTCAATCCTCCTCCTGCAAGATGGCAAAGCATCACTCTGGACAGAAGGCTTGAACCTGAACATAGACGACATCATCGAAACGCTTGGGGGAAACCTCTTTTGAAAAAGAGGCTTTCCCCCAAACCCCCTTCCAGAAAACTTTTATCACTGCGAAAAATGCCGATTTCACAATCGACATTTTTCGCAGGAGCAAAAACCTTTATGGATAGGGTATGATGGAAACCTTTCAGTAATTTGCTTGAGGATTGTATCCGAACATTCATTCCGCAACCCACGACTTTAGTCGCGGGTTATTTTCATCAATTATCAATTCACAATTAGCAATTATCAGCGCAAAATTTTTAAGTCGTTAAGACTGGCACAATATAAGCGACGACAAGGAGCGATACTGTGGCAGTCCGAAGGTTGGAGGGTCAAGCGGAACGCTTGTCGATGAGACAGGCACGATATAAGCGACGACAAGGAGCGAAACCCAGCGCGCCGCGAAGCGTGGAAGGTGAAGCGGAACGCTTCTTTTGAAAAAGAGCTTTCCCCCAAACCCCCTTCCAGAAAACTTTTATCACTGCGAAAAATGCCGATTTCACAATCGACATTTTTCGCAGGAGCAAAAACCTTTATGGATAGGGTATGATGGAAACCTTTCAATAATTTGCTTGAGGATTGTATCCGAACATTCATTCCGCAACCCACGACTTTGGTCGTGGGTTATTTTAATCAATTAGCAATTAACAATTATCAATTATCAATGCAAAATTTTTAAGTCGGTCAGACAGGCAGGATTTGAGCGGACAGAATGGGAGCGACACTGTGGCAGTCCGAAGGCTGGAGGGTCAAGCGGAACGCTTGCGGACAGAATGGGAGCGACATCCAGCGCACCGCGAAGCGTGGATGGTGAAGCGGAAGGCTTCTTTAATTTTGCTTGAGAGAGGTATTTTTCAGTCGTTCAGACTGGCACAATATAAGCGACAGCAAGGAGCGACATCCAACGCGCCGCGAAGCGTGGAAGGTGAAGCGGAACGCTTCTTTTGAAAAAGAGCTTTCCCCCAAACCCCCTTCCAGAAAACTTTTATCACTGCGAAAAATGCCGATTTCACAAT
>JAGHAI010000103.1 GCA_021161555.1 bacterium | reverse complement strand
GTCGTAATCCCCTATGAAGCGAGGATATCCGGTCAAGCAGTGGCAGATTACATCATTGAATATGGAGTTGAAGCAGGTCGTAATCCCCTATGAAGCGAGGATATCCGTCCAAAAGATTAAAGTAAGAAGACAGAACAAGAAAAGAAAAATGAGGAGGTGTCGTAATCCCCTATGAAGCGAGGATATCCGTCCAGAGACCAAATCGGAAGAGGGAACAACAGCGCTCGAAAGTTTTCTTTAGTCGTAATCCCCTATGAAGCGAGGATGTCCGGTCAAGCTGGTGGCGAAATAAAAATTACCATACATTTTTTTCTCTGCTGGATATGGTCGTAATCCCCTATGAAGCGAGGATGTCCGGTCAAGGGACCAATTCATAACTATCAAAACCACAAATACTTACAGCAACATTTTCCTGAACCCCATATAAACACGCCTCTTTTATAAAAAGAACCGGAAATCAATATCTGTCAAGTCAAAATTTTTCAAATACTTACAAAATTCCATAAACCCCCCATACTTTTAAAATGAACTCTTTACAGGAATTATACTATATATACAAAATCAACTTCATAAACATCTCCAACTCCAACCACATCTATCTTATTGCGGCAGGAACCACATAAAGTATATATCCTCACGGAATCCTCATCATCGTCGATTTATTAAATTTTCAATGAACGGGGAATTAGTTATTTCCATACAGGAAATTTTATTTGATTTAACATATCATCCAATTCCTGATTTTTTTCACGCAAATGTCTCTGCAGGTTTTCCCTGACGAAATTAAAAAACTTTTCGCTTCTATTTTTGTCAATGGGTTTCTCACCGTGAGCATATATAGAGCCGTTCCTCAAATCTGTATATCCTTTAAGTGTTTTCAACTCTCCTATGCTAATCACAACAGAATTTCCAATCGAATAAAGTAAAATTGCCTGTTCCATAAGTCCCAATTTCTTCTTGAAAATTACTTCGGAGGTTTCAAATATATCCTTACCTATTTTTACAAATTCATCTCTGGCACCATTGTATTTATTGTCTATTAAACTCCAATCGACAGAAGAAGGGTCTATTCCGCATTCTTTCAATTTCAATGTGCACAGATATTCCAATGACCTGTATGATAGAAAAACAGCTATATCATATCTTTTCAAATCGGCATTTCTCTGAGCAGCCGCAATGAGATTAACGAGCTTCCACAACCCTTCATCTGAAACATTATCGAGAAAGGATATATTTTCCTCCACCCGTTTAATATCTATTTCGTTTGGTTTCACATATTTCTTCATCTCAATAAATTTTTCAAATTCCCTTTTTGCTTTATCGAATCTAAATTCGTCCCAAAATGCATAAGCTTTTGCCAATGATTTCATCGCCCTTATGTGTCCCAGTCCCTCATCATTTATTCTTTTTTCTAAATCATTCAAAATATCGAAAGTCTGCCAGAACCTTGCATAATTAAAATATGCTTTTGCCCTGTCAATATCGAGTTTTCCAAGATATTTATATGGATTATCAAGCTGAGTTGGATACTCTCTTGTTTCACTGCGTGGTTTTCTGGCATCTTCATCATACTGGTCGTAGTCAGCATACCATACCGACAGATTAAGAACAATACCGGCAAGTATCGCTGCCGCTGTCATCGGTTTCGTGCCAGCTGTGGCATCTATCAAAGTTCTTTTCCTGCAGGAATATTTGTTCACAAAATCTTCTATTGCTATATAGGGTTTGTTCATATCCGTCTTTTCAACTACAACTTTGTCATACTGACTCGGCTTTAAACCGGTATATTCCACGATTGTGTCAAGCTTTTTCTCCGTTGACTTCGTGCAAATAAAAAGCACTTTCTCGAGATTTTCCTCCAATGCCTTAATAAACAAAATAGATGGTTCCACCGAAAATCCAACAGTCGTAATGAGATAGTTAAACTTTTCCCCGAGTTTTTTTCTTGCGGCATCCTCCAGAAAAGATTCTATATTTATCCTGGATAGATTCACCTTTTGTTTCTCATTATTCATTTAATTCCTCCTCTTTATTATCTCCCATATTCTATTCGCAGCGTAGTTGCGTTCTTCTTCCGTAGTTGCGTATGTTTCTACAATTACAGATACACCACATTTTCCGTCAGAAATTATCGCCTCGATTTGTCTAATATCGTCTCTTAATCTTATGTCGCTTGTTTTTAACCTTGAATCTACATTACTCTTCGAAAAATCTGCTATAATATTTTTAACCCAGCCAAGTGCTGCAATATCTTCCATCGTTTCCATTACTATTTTTCTGAGCAATTCATCTAAAATCCTCTCCGGAAATCTGAACATTTTTAATTTATTCTTCGGATTTCTATTGGTCGATTGTGGTTCTTTTTCCGGCGATAATACTTTAAACTCGGGCTCAGGCGGTTTAACTTCTATGTTCTTCTGTTGTGCCAATGGTTCGTTTCTGTTTGTGACCTCAATTTCGGGGAGTTTATCGTCCAATACTACCTCTTCGCCCTCGACAATCTCCATCTTCACCCATCCAAGTGGAACAATTTCTCCATTATGCTTCACAACCCGGCGGGATTTGGGAAAGGGTGGACGGGCTTTTTTCTTACCTCTGCTGAAATTTTTGTCGAGAAATAGTTTAAAAATATCTTGCTCACTTTCTATTAACATTCCGTCCGTAATTCTATGCCATCCCTGCCCCTGTCCAATTGAAAAATATGCAATATTTCCGGATGACTTTTCTATTAGGGATATCATTTCTTTGTCCCATCTGAGAAGTCCATAAAGCTCATCAGATTTTTCCGGTAGCTTGTCTAATACCTGTATGTCGTACTTCAGTTGAGCAACAGCAAATTCGTTGAGTGCTTCTGTAATATATTTCCAATCAAAGACTTTTTTCTCCTGCTGCAAACCTATCCTTGTGAGTATTCTATCTAAGAATTCGCTATCTGCTAATTTTAATTCCATTTCAACAGTTTTATGGGGTTTCCAGGCTTCCGCAGAAAATAGATTGAATGTTTTTTTATTCTCTGCTCCTGAGAAAATATGCACCTCATATACTCCCAACAATTCATTCGGTTCGAAGGTTCTCGAATCGACCACTTCCAATAAGCGAAGCAGGTCATAGTGGATATCTTTTTTGTGTTCATTCTGCGGGCGGAATAGTAACCAATCTACGAAGTGTTCGTTCTTTTTTATTTTCCTGTCTAAGGGAATATTTTCCATTAAAATATCCTTTTTTCGGTGGTCGTATTTTAATTTTCGATAAGCCAGTGCCGTTCTTATCGCCCCCTTGACGGAACTCCCGGGAATATATGGTCTTTTCTTTCTGCCAGATACCATTTTTACAAACGAGTTTATCTCGCGGCTCACTCTCCCCATTAAAGGGAGGGAATATTTTATATAATCATTTTTACCCCCTTTTATTTCGGGCATATCTCTATTAAGAGAGAACTTTTTCGTTTGTGCCGAACCCATTTTTTCCAGAAATATTTGCAGTTTGTCAGGATTATCGGTCATATATTTGTCGAAATCCACCACCACAACTTTATTATTATTGGTATAATATTCCGCCTGTGTGATTTTTTCGCCGTCGCTAATTACAGTTGGGGTTATGGGAGTGAGACGGATTTTATAGTGTTGAAATAATTCATCATTCATTTTTCCCTCCCATCGGGATAATAAATGGTCTGCCAAAAAATATTACATCGTAGCCCAGACAGGTTTTATCTCTTGGTGCAACTATGGGGCAATCACCAATCAAGTTTTCTGGCAAAGTATCGATAACCGAACCAGCGCCGAGTGCGACGACTCTGCGCTTGAAAACACGCCTGACACCTGAAACAGATATAAACCCCTTGCGCGGAACTATCGTATAATAACTACTTTTTGATTTTATATATTCGAGTTCCCTTCCCTGTGGATAATACAGCGATAGTATCACGCTTTTTTGGAGAGTTATTTGAGAAAAATCGATTGGCGGGTTTTCATTTATTTTTACATTGAATGCACCCCTACCGGTAGAAATATCTCCGCCAATTCCTCTATCTTGAAGAAGATAAATCGATGCTTTTACCTGCTCCAAAATCCTTTCGGATGCTCTCACCATAAAGAAAAGTCCCCAGCCATCTTTGAAAAAATATTCGGTTTTCGCATAAAATCCTTCCTCGACCTCGAGGGACAATCGGTTCACCGTGTTTCGGGGAATCATCCGCGATGTATTAAAGGAAACTTTTTTTATTTTCTCCACATCCCATTCAATTCTCTCCTGATAGAATTTGTCTAAACTGCCAGATTTCAAAATCTCGAGAAATTCATTTTCGGGAGTCCATTTGAGTTTTTTTATCTTTTTTATTTTGAGAAATTTTTCCCAATTGTCGGTTCTGGGATATAACGGTATAACAGGAATCGGGAAATAATGCGTTTTCTTTTGGGTTCTATCTTTCGCTATTTGAAAAGGAAATGTATTGGAGATTCGAAATTTTCGGTCATCAAACCAGTCGTTGATTCCGTATCCTAAGAGTGCGCCTGCAGTGGCAATCGCACCGAAGAGCGTATCGGAACTAAATGTCGGCTCAAATGTGCTTGAACCCGGCTTAGGCGTTAGATATACCGTTATCATCTTTGTTGTCATCGTTTGCCTCCGCTATTCTTTCCCTGATTCTCTTTTTTATTTCGTCCACATCGAAACCGTCCAGCGATTGCCAATTGGCAGAATTTTCCGGGTCTTCTGTTTTATTAGAATTGTTCTGTTCAGTTTGCTTGCCCATTGTCTTATAATCTGCCGGTGTTCGTATTTTTATTTCATTGATGGAAGCCAATTCAATTTTTACCTTTCCCGAGCCTCTCGTTCCGCCGCCGCCGAGGTATGAATCCTCGACGAGCTGAAGCGCCTGAATAACTTTTGAAATATGCTCGATGTCCATTTCGCCATTCATCAAATCTTCATTTTCTTTCTCATCCGTATTTTCTTTTTCGTTTTCTTTGATATCTATTTTATAAACCGAATACACCAGTTCCCCGACGAACTTAGAGCCAACAGGTACTCTTTCCTGAGGGCGAGGATTTGCCTCTGCTGTCAATCTATTTATCGAATTTTCGTGCTTGACCTCCACTTTCGGCAAGCCCTCGCTTTCTTCGAGATATTCCATAAAAGCTCTGGTTTCCTGTGTTGGGAAGCAATCGCGCACGATGAGTCTTCCTGGACCTCTAAGTCGTGCCTTTCTCTTTTTTTCTTCTTTATCAGCTCCTTTTGCTTCTGCAGCAGAACCACCGAATATTCTGCAAATTGGACAATCAACTTCAAAACAAATATGTGTTTTTCCATCTTTGGAGATTTCTCCTTCTGCCCATTCCATAAGCGAGCGCATTTTGCCCTTCAGCGATGAACCAGGAATATATGGATAAGAACCCTTTTCATTGTAATCATTTTCTCGAAAATATTTTATAACAGGGTTATCCATTCCGCCGATTTCGTAGTCATCGTTTGATGTGCCGATGTGTAATCCCGTGAGTGCAGTTATTCTTATCGGGATTATTATATTT
>JAGHAI010000131.1 GCA_021161555.1 bacterium | reverse complement strand
CCTTCTTTCCGCAATTATTTTTACACAACTTAAATTTACTAGAACCATATTTTTAATTATCTCACAACATTTCAACCTGCGTCATATTCAAATGTCTTTTAACCAATTGTTCCCTCGAATTTACAAAAATAAAAAGTAATCGGCACAATCAATACCTCATTCCCAGAAAGAACACCTTTTTATGATAAATTTTCTCATACCGCAAAAGTATCCTTATATTTTTATACACGCTCACTCCCGCTTCCGCTGAAACAAGATTTTTCATAGCAGAGATTGAAACCTGACATCTTTTATCAAGATTGGCGGCGAACACAGGGGATAAATTCATCTTTTTCTCCTTCGGGTTCTTCGGGTGCACATCAATGTGAATTCCAAGCCCCACATAGTCGTATATTTCGTTAAATGGATGGAAGCGCAAAACTCCTTCAACGACTGGAAGAATTTTGCCATTTGAACCGAATGCCCCCATATAAAACGGCAAATCAAGTTTGCTGTTGATATCGAAAATTTTTCGCCCGCGAAGGAACATCCGCCCTGTGTTTCTATCAGCGAGCGAATACACTTCAAATTTTGCACCGATGCTTCCGCTCTTCAAGGGGAACTTAAATTCCATTGTGCCGCCAAGCCAATCCTGACCACCATCGGAAGAAAAACCAGAATTGTATGTTATCTGCGGCGATATCGTTAAATTGCCAATTTTCGCATCATACTGCAGGAACAATCTGCTCGTCGCTTCCGTCTGCGTGTTTTCAAATTCAGGAATATCACCCAGCGATGAAAAATAACTGCCGCCGAGCGAAAAATTCCACCTGCTAAATTTAACTGCGACAGAATTGAAAAACTTTTGATGAAAACTGTAATCGCCGACTAAAACATCCCTATCGCATCCGAAAACGGAATATTCGACAAAAACACCTCTCATTTCCGCCGAAGTTGTCAGTCCAACCATTTCGGGCTTGTAGCCGCAGGCGGTTATCTTTGCATATAGCCCGTCCTTCATAAAAATTCCATTCGTGCGCACAGCAAAATTTCCGTCTATGTCGCTGCCGAACCAGGTTTCCGCAGAAATATCAGCATACGACGACGAAACCGTCAGGGCAAATATAACGCACCATAAGGGCACGATTCTACGCATATTCCACATCCTGTGCATTTTGCAGGGTCTATTACGGGTTTTCCATCTATTATAACAAGCGCATCATAAGGACACGCCGAAACACATTCACCACATCCAACGCATTTTTCATCATCGAGAACAGGAAGACCTTCGTTGTCCTTTGAACAGCCAATCACCAACACCAACAGCACAATAAAAACGAGAACTATATAATTTTTTGGAAAAATTTTCATTTTTCAGTCATCCTTATTGCCTGTCGGGGACAGGCATTTGCACACAAACCGCAATTTATACATTTTTCAGGGTCAACAACAGCACGATGCCTGACGATTTTAATCGCGTCTACGGGACAAACGGCAACACAATCACCACAGCCCGAACACTTCATCGCATCCACACGAGCAATGCGACTGCCCGCATAGACGAAAAACACGAGCATCACGATGAATAATATGGCGGTAAATACCCTCATAATTTTTTCACATATTTATCTATCGCGCTTCTTGGACACACTGAAACACAATCTCCACAGCCGATACAGGCATAGACATCAATCACATAACTGCCAGTCGATGAATTATAACTTATCGCATCATTCGGACAGGCGGAATAACATCGTCCGCAGTTAATACAGGATGAATTTACAATCTGATACCTGTGAGCAAACGCTACGACTTCCGAAAAATCTCCCCTATTGCCCTCCAGATCCACAGCGTAAGCCCGAACATAATTGACCAACCCGAAGGAATATAAATCCGCGCTAATCTGAATATTATATTCATTCCCGGATTCCACAGGAGCAATTATAATAGAATCATAATGGACAAAATCCGCTGATTCTGACGATACCTGAACAATTACAGAAGATAACCCACCGCTGTCCTCCGGCGCGACAAAACTTATTTGAGGCAGACTGAAAAACCCTTCCACAACATCAAGGTCGACATCTGCTGGCGGAATTGTATCCACAGGCAGAGTCATTGTATCAGATGTATCCTGCACAAGCGTGGAACAGCACACGACATTAGACAATTCAGACCAGTTTTCAAGACTATCTGCACCTTTCACAGCAAAACAATAATATGTTTCAGATGTCAAAGAACGAATCGTAATTGACATAGTTTCAGCGTCCACGGGAATCGCATCACTGAAAATTTGAGCGGTTTGCCATCCGCTTTCATCAAAATTAACAGTATCATATCGAAGAGCATAAATCTCGCTGTCCTCCGTCGGCGTCCACTCAACTGAAACGGAATCGCACCCCACAGAAATAATTGTCAAATCTGAAACTGCCGCAGGCGGTATAGTATCGACTGTGGAACTTCCATCATCCTCATCACTCACATTTCCATTAAAACTATCCGCACAGGATGAAAACCCTATCAAAATCAATAACAGAAGCCAACCAGCAATTATACAAAAAATCGCCCTTTTCATTTTTTATATCCGAACTTCTTCGGCATCGAGTGCCTGTTTATAATTGGAACAGCGAGGTTCATAAGCAATATCGAATAGGAAACGCCTTCTGGATATCCGCCCCATCTGCGAATAACAGCGGTAAGGATTCCACAACCTATGCCGAATATCCATCTTCCCTTTACTGTTATAGGCGATGTGACCATATCTGTTGCCATAAACAATGCCCCAAGCATCAAACCGCCGCTGAAAATGTAAAATAAAACATTCATCTTGAACATTCCTTCGGGACTGCCGAAAATCCATCCCAGTATTGCCGCAGTGCCGATGAACGAAAGCGGAATGCGCCAATCGACGAATTTTCTCACCAGAAGATACACAAAACCAACGATAAGCAACACAGCGGAAGTCTCACCGATTACGCCGCCGACATTGCCGAAGAACAAATTTGTCCAATTGGCATACATAGAATGAAGAACCTGTTTTGCCTGCGCAATTTTTTCCGGCGATGCATTAGGGTCGGCAAGCGTTTTCCCTACGAAATTTTTAAGCACCCCAAGCGGTGTTGCCCCCGTAATCGCATCGATTTTCGTCGCAATCGCAGGAATTGAACCGCCCCGTGGAGCAATCCACTTCGTCGTCATTTCCACAGGCCAGGATGCCATAAGAAATGCCCTGCCCACAAGCGCAGGATTTAGCGGATTGTTTCCCAGACCGCCAAAAACCATCTTTCCAAAAATTATGCCAAACGATGCACCAACCACAGGCATCCACCAGGGAACACCTGGCGGAATGTTGAATGCGAGCAAAATTCCAGTGATTACAGCACTGCCATCCCCAATTGTGAGCGGTTTTTTGGAAAGCAATTCCACCACCGCTTCGGAGACAACTGCACCCGCAACACCCAGAAGCGTCAACCACAGCGCTCTCATTCCAAAAAAGTATATCGAACCCAAGAGAGCAGGTATTAAAGCAAGCACAACACTCCACATCACCGTTTTAGTGCTCACTCCCGAGGAAATATGCGGAGACGAAGAGACATAATATTTATCTGCCAAAGTTCCTCCTTTGCAACAAGATAAAATCTTATAAAATCTTCATAAAAAACATAGATAAATTATCTTCAAATAATATCGATGAGATGTTTTGGCAAGCAATTTTCAAAAAAAAGAAATTCTTAGATAACTAATTATAAATCACAAAAATATATCTCATATAT
>JAGHAI010000046.1 GCA_021161555.1 bacterium | reverse complement strand
TCCTTTATAGGAATATCGGAAATCGCCACAGCGGCAGACGCTCCGAGAATTCCCAGCACATCTGAATCGTTTTCCTGGTCAAATGATATTACAAACGCAAGAATTTGCGTTTCGCTGTTGTAATCATCCGGAAACATTGGCCTCAAAGGCCGGTCAATGAGCCTGGAACGGAGAACCTCGTGTTCGTATGGCTTTCCTTCACGCTTGAAGAAACCACCTGGAATTTTCCCTGCGGCATAAGCCCGTTCGCGATAATCAACAGTAAGCGGGAAAAAACCCTGATAGGGCTTCGTTTCCCTTGCAGATACAGCAGTTACGAGAACAACTGTTCCACCGCACTGAACCCACACAGCACCATCAGCTTGTTTTGCGACTCTGCCCGTTTCCAGAATTATCTTCTTGCCGGCAACATCGCCTTCAACTTTAACAATACCCATTTCACACTAATCCTTGTTATTATTTTCTCAATCTGAGTTCCGCTATGAGACTACGATACCGCTCGTAATTTTTCTTCCTCAAATATGCCAGCAGTTTTCTCCGCTTGCCTATGAGAATCATAAATCCGCGCTTCGAATTCGTATCCTTCGGATGCCTTGAAAAATGCTGCGTCAGCTGACGAATTCGCTCGGTCAATATCGCCACCTGAACCTCAGGCGAACCAACATCCTTCTCGTTTCTCGCAAACTTCCTGACAATTTCTGCTTTGCTCTCTCTGTCCAGCACCTATACTACCTCCTTAAATGATGCTTTTTGTTTTCTAATTATAAATAATTTTTCAAAATGTATCTTTTTCATAAAAAGTCAAGCATTATTTAATATTTGAGTCTGCAACTAATTTTGTGTAATTGTTAAAACTGGCATTGTTATTAGTTTTCTGGCACTGTTTTTGTTATTGAATGCGCCGAAAAACTAAAATACCATCTCCCGCAAAAAATCCCTTACTTTCCCCTTGACAAACAAATCAACACAACTTACTTTGCGAACACCATAGAAGTGTCGTTTCATTTGAAACCTCCCTGCTTTTTGGTTTTCAATGCCAGGGAGGTTAATTTATATAGCCACCAAAATTAAACAAAATACGTTATAATCCCAATAAGTTAGGTATTTGCTCACAAAAAAGTATGCAATACAATGGTTAAAACAAATTTCGAAATCGGCGGGAAAAAAATCACAATAGAACTCTCGAGATGGAGAGAATTACACCGGTCTCAACTGGATGGAGAAAAAATATTTATACCCGAATACATATCGTTTCACCCCGAGAATTTTCAATACATAGAGAAAGCGGGATTGCCATACATAGCATTTGACGGGAAAGCAGACATTTTATCTATTTATTCAGGGGTAGTAAGACAGTTCCCCGTGTTCTATTTTATGAAAGGGAAAGAAATATTTTTATGCGACAACGCAGAGAAAATTCCACTTAAAAATCGACGACTCGACTTCGACTCGCTGCTCGAGTTTCTCGGGCTGGGATACACAGCGGAAAGAAAAACCCTTTTCGCAGATATTTCACAGCTGCAGGCTGGCGAACTCGTTGAAATTTCGAAAAACGGAATGAAGATAAACGACGAATATCTTTATCATTCATACAACATTTCAAATGACAATTTTTCCGTGCTATCGGATGAACTTTTATCCATATTAAAAAATATTTTTGAAGAACTTACAGATGCGCTTAACGGCAAACTTGCAGTTGTTCCTTTAAGTGGTGGCTATGATTCTCGTCTGGTTGCTGCGATGCTTAAAATGACAGGATATGAAAATGTCATCTGCGTCAACTATGGGGCGAAAGGCAACACGACTGAAACACCTGTGAGCAAAATAGTATGTGAAAAATTGAAATATCGATGGCTCGGCGTGGAATATACCGACGAGATGTGGCAGGATTTTTTACAAAGCAGCGATTTTGAGCGATATATCTTCGATTTTCGTCCGCATAGTTTCAGTGCCTTTCCACAGATACACGAACTTCCGATGATACGAAAAATTGCAGATGAAATAGGCAATCCCGAAGATGTGGTGATTATATCCGGACATTCGGCGGATTTTCTTGCAGGAAGCCATATACCGCAGAAAATTTCTGCAAAACACAGCAAAATAGATGCGGCATCTGAAATTTTCCTATACAAACAATACCGCCTGCGTGAGAAACCAATACATAATAAGATATTGCAAAGCGTGAGGGATGAAATTTCCCGATTTGCCATTTCGGACGAACCATACAAGCTGGCACAGTTGATAAACTGGCGCGAAAGGCAGGCTAAAATCATCGTCAACAGCAACAGAATGTATGAATTTTACGGATTCCAATGGGCAATGCCATTCTGGGATAGGCGATTGGTGGAATTTTTTTCAAGAGTCCCCTTCACACTTTTGAAAAATAAAGAATTATACGATGAGACTCTGGAGAATTTAATTTTCAATAAATTCGGCATCGACTTTGACGCACCACAGAACAAACGAAGACGCAGACGAAGAAAATTTTTCCCGATGAGATATTTTTCCGAACAATTTATCGACAGAGTAAAGAAAATCGTTCGCGGGAAATATGTCAATCCCATAGGCGTAGATAGATTTTTCCGATATCTGCGTCCAATGGCGGAGGAAAAATTCCCCGATGGATATGGGAAATTGAAAAAAATAATATCAGAAAATTTCCCCTACGGCGATGGAATAAGCCCTCACACGCCAATTGTGGACTTTGTGGCAAGTATGTTTCTGGAAAAGTTCGAACTATGAGAATCATAAAAGACACATTTTTTATGCTCATCTCCAACCTGGCAATCGTGATTTTGAGCATAATCCAGTATCCAATACTTCTCAGGATATACGATTTTCCGCCAGAAATTTTTGGAATATTTCAATACATATTTTCTGTGGTGCTCACAATCACCGCATTTTCATATCTATCTCTTCACAACGCAATTGTTGCGGAGCGCGAGGAACACAGTCCACATCAACGCGAACAATTTCTCAGCTGGTTCCTGATAATCACAAACGCAATTGGCTTTTTGTCCCTGATTATTTTTGCAATTATTAAAAAAAGTTCTTCATCGTTCATCATCTCCGCTCTGTCGATTTACATATCGAGCAGTTTTTTCAATGCCTATTATGCCCTCGCAAGAGACAAAAAGTTCTTTGGGAGAATTTCAATTGCAACAGTGGCACAATCATTTTTTAAAATTATACTCACAATTGCCGCAGGATATTTTATTAGAAATGAAATTGCCCTCGTATGCGGGATGGTGGTGGCAAATTTCGCTTCCGCATATTACATCTACCGTAAGGTGAAAGTGAGACCGTCCTTTCTGGAATTTCAATACATCAAGAAATTTCTTCAAGACAACAGGCAAATCGTTATATTTCAAACCCTGTCCAATCTTCTGAATACATTCTCATATAATCTTCCCGTTTTTCTCATAGAAAAATACTTTGGCAATTATGCGCTTGGGTTATATTCTCTGGCATATAGAACATTGCTTATGGCGAACCGCATTTTCTCTCAGGTGGCAACGCAGACTTTTTTGCCATATATGAGCAAATCCCCCGATGACGAAAAAACAATCCTTGAAAAATATCATTATCTTGCGCTTTTGCTCTTTCCGATTTACTTTGCAATTGGCAGTTTTGCCAGATACTATGTGCCGTTTATATTCGGCGTGAAAAACGCGGGAATTATTCCGATAATAAAAATCATCGTTCCGTGGATGTTCGCCGTCGCAGTGTGCAACCCGGCAACATCCGCGTATTTCGTTCACAGGAAAAATTTTGAACTTCTCGTGGTAAATATCTTACTTCTCGCAGCAAGACTTTTATCCTTCATCCTCTTTGCCGACGAAGGATTGCATCTGGCGCTGAAAATATTTTCCGCCGCCAGCGCGTTCTTCTTTACGATAATTTTCGTCCGCTCATATACATTCGCAAAGGTCAAATACATCAAGGCACTGACGATAATCGCATCTATGGAAGTGATTCTCTTTGCATCTATGCTGTGGGAAGAATTTATGCCAGTGGGATACGCCGCAATGGTAATATCTCTGTATCTTGCAATTCGCATCGGAATAAAAGTAATTAGAAAAAATGGATTGCGAATCTTCAATCCGTCGAGCAAATCGGTGGATATGGAATAGCCGAAATAACTTGATTTATCAATACAATTTATAATCTTTATAGAAAAACACAATCAGATGAAATTTACAACTACCATAATATTGCTTTTAATGTCCATTATTCCAGTGCTGGGCAGTTTTTCAGGCTCGATATATTCGGGCTTTCGCTACGATTCAAATGTGTGCAAATTGTCGGACTACGACCTCGATAGGTTCACTTATGGACAAAAGGACTTTCTGCTCGAAACTTCGGACGACGGGATAATGCGCAGTGGTTTTTCCCTGCGCGGGCAAAAGAGAATTGATAAAATCCGCCTCTATGGAAAATTTTTTCTCACACACAATCTCTACATCCGAAATGGATATAAGAATTATCTTCTCTGCGGTCTTGGTTTTACTATCCGAAGGAAGAACACGAGGATAAAAATTTCGGGAAGTTTTATTCCAGAATATGCGAGCCGTGCATACATCGACGATGACACCGATTCCACAAAGTGGGCAAGTTATATGAGCGCCGCCGTGAAAGTTGAAATACGCCAGAAATTGTTTTCAGGAATATATGTCGGCGGAAGATATGAATTTCGTATGGCGAGATACAACGACTACTTTCCCGAATACGATTCGCAGCGAAACGGCTTTTGCATATTTCTATCCCGCTACAGACCTGTGAAGGTCGAAGTGGGATATTATTTTTACAAAAGCAGCGCTCGTGGATATGACACACAGGGCGAAACAAAGGAAAATTCCGACGAATCGGACATATCGTACGAACAGGATAAAGTTTACCTGTCATCTGGATACGATACGAAAATAGCGAGCTTTTCGACGCAATTTGACATCGACATTTCGGGCTATCATCGTGTATATACATCGGAAAAACCATATTTCATCGACCCTCTTCATCTCGGCAGGGAAGAATTTTTGTTATCCGTCTCGCCTTCGACGAAGATTTTCATAACTCAAAAATTCTGGACAAAATTTTCCTTCGACTATTTTTTGAGAAAAGCACACAGCGAATACAATCCCGATGTTTCAAAACTGCGGGATTACAGTCGCTACCGTGCGACGATTACATTCGGATATGATTTTTAGGCGTTAAATTTACTTTCGCAGAAAACATCTGCTGTCATCTGGCATCATAATATCCCATAGAAATTTCCGCCTTGATTTTCAATTGAACATCGCTTATATATAGTTTGCGAGGGGGGAATAGCCTGTGGAAAAATTTTTTCATATAATTGTTTTCTTCGCCTTGTTGTATGCAATCTGGGGCGAACCATACTGGGATTTTTTAACGATTTCCCGTTTTGGTTCGCACTACGAACGATACCGTGAAAACAGCCGACAACAGGGAAAAAGTTTTACCCCATCGATTAGATATAGTTATCCTGCTGGAATGGAAAATGCCTGCGACTTCGTAAAATCCTGGCAACTGGACGATTCTGATTCTTCCGAATACGGCGGCATAATTGAAGCGGAAACCGGTGAACTTCGCGATGTCATCCAGACGGACAACACACAGGAAGCCGTAATTATATGGTCGTTGTATAAAAATCTGTTTTCCAGCGAAAAATTCGATAGTTCGCTTATTCTTTCTCTCGACTACATTTCACGATTCCCCGCCTATGATGAAGAAATTTCGGAATACAGTTTCTATTATCCCGTGTGGAATTCAGGGCTCGCACTGTTGATGGTTATGTATTACTACGATTCGTACGGTGATACATCGCTATTCGGATATGGCGACAGTTGCGCAAATTTCGTCGCAGACAGCGTTCTGCCGCTGGA
>JAGHAI010000198.1 GCA_021161555.1 bacterium | reverse complement strand
TTTTTTGACCGAACAGACGCCGTTCTCCTTTCGAAAAATTTCACCGCTGTGTCCCCACAAATGATGCCGCAGCATCGATATCCTTCAACCCATTTCCCGTGGCAAGGACTACGATAGTTGCATCCTGCGGGATTTCATCCTTTACTTCAATCAATCCCGCCAGAGATGCCGCTCCCGCAGGCTCCGCAAACAATCCCGTTGTCGAAGCGAGAAGTTTTTGTGCTGCAAGAATTTTATCATCCGAAACGACGACACAATGCCCACCATATTCTTCGAGCAGCATTTTAGCGTAATATCCATTTCTCGGCACATCCACGCATATAGAATCGGCGACCGTCGATGTCGGTATGCGAACGAATTTCCCCGACGAAACCGCACGACATATCGCATCGCTGCCCGATGATTGAACCGCATATATGGTTGGTATCTTTTCTATAAGCTCAAATTTCTTCAAATCGATAAAGCCACGATAGACACCGGCAATTATCACTCCGTCTCCCACAGGGACAAACACATAATCGGGCGCAGCGCCAAGTTTTTTAAAAATTTCCAGTGAGACTGTCTTTTTGCCTTCGATGGTCAGAGGATTATATGCTGTATTCCTGGACATCGCGCCATTTTCCCTTGAATATTCGAGCGAAAGGTCAAATGCAAGGTCATAATTCCCATCGATGGCTATCAACTTTGCACCATACTGAAGAATTTGCGTCAATTTCGCCTTTGGTGCACTCTTCGGCACAAAGACCGTCACAGAAATTCCCGCCGCAGCCCCAACGCCAGCCATCGAAGATGCCGCATTACCCGTCGAAGCCACGACAATATTATTTATCCCATATTTTCTGGCAAATGCGGCTACAAGATACGACGCCCTGTCCTTGAAGGACCCCGTCGGCTCAAGCGTATCATCCTTGATGAAAAGATTTTTTAAATTCAATTCCCTTCGCAGATTTACCGGCTTCCACAGGGGAGTATTCCCCACGGGAATTTCTGGAAAAAATTCACGCTCGACGGGAAGCAAATCTAAAACATCCCAATCGTCTGGCAAATCGCCATCCACGACGACTTCGAGAACTCCTTTTAAGGGTTCGTCGGGATTTTGTTCCGCAGAACACTTTGGGCAGAGCATAACATCGGGGGCAATTTTAAATCGCTCCCCACACATTGTGCATCTATAATTGAATTGCATAGTCATATATATTTACACGATTTCGCCCATTTCCGAAAAGGGATGTGGAATTACGACCTTTTGCAGAAGGACGCCGTTTTGTTTTGCATATTCTGCGCCATTGTCCACCGCTGATTGCACCGATGCCACATCTCCGGTAAGCGTGACGAAGGATTTTCCGCCGAGCCCAACAGCAGGACGAATTTCCAGAAGTCGCACATCGCCGGATTTTGCGGCAATGTCGGCAGAACAGATGCAGCTGGCGATGGTATATGTCTCAATCACTCCAAGCGCCTCGCCCAGAACAGCGCCAGTCGTGGAAGTGAGCGCTGGTATTACATCGGGATGAAGGTTTGGAATGACGATATGGTCGATGCAGTGTTCGCCAGCGGCGGAAATCCCCGCAGCAGTGGAATCTTCAACAGCTTGCACTGTCCCCGATACAATCGTCAAAAATTTCCCCGAACAGACAGTTTTCGCCACGAGAAGTTCCACCTGCGCAGCCTTGACCATCGCATCGGTCGCCTCAATCCCCTTTGCAACGCTGACAAATTCCAAAAGCCCTATGGTGGGCTCCATAAAAACCCCCTTATCATAAGAAATTAGTTTTGCGCCCAAAGAACATCCAGAACATAATAAATCACTCAAATTTGAAGTGTTTTTTCACCGGTTCAAGCACATTCCAGACGCATTTCAGTCCCTTCGGAAAGCGAACGAGGTCGCCCTTGCCAATTTCAATTTCATCGCCGTCATCAGTTTTGACGATGACTCTGCCTTCGAGAAAATAACAAACCTCTGTGCTTGTGTATTCCCAGGGAAAAGTCCGCACAGGTGATTCCCAGGTGCCCCAGTCGAAAACGCCCAGTCGTTCGAGTTCATCCTGCGTCGGCTTTTTGACCTCGATGTCCATTGTGTTTCCTCCATTAACTTTTATTGAACAGTGTTGACAAATAAAATCAAATTGCGGCGGATGTCAAACAGTTAAGTTCAATCATACATTCATCAAAAAATTGACGATTTAAGACAATGCTGATAGCAAATCACACCGAAGCGACGAAATTTCCATATATAGCAAGTTGAAGCACAGCGCCCACAATCAGCGGCACTGAAAAATTATCATCTATAAAGAACGAACCGAGTTCCACCGCTGTGGCGAGAGCTGCACCCACAAACTTCCACATAAATGTCACTCCTGGAACGAAAATAGCGCCAAACACCGATGCCACGAAAAAAGCAATCGTTCCCTCAAGCGTCTTCTTTCGCACGGAACCATCAGAATTGCGGTGGCTATATATCAAATGTCTTCCGAAAAAAGTTCCGACGAATACGGCTGCGGTATCTCCGAGAATGATGAACACCATCACGAGAGCGGCGATTTTATTGTCGAAAAGAAACAGGGATAACACCGCCGCGACCAGTATATAACTCGACCCGCCCAGACGCTTCGTCTCCCAGCGCCGATATACATCGCCCATAAGGTGATATATGAACTTTCTGAACCTGCGATTGTAAATCCGCAACAGGTCTATCGTAATCGCAACGACCGCACCGATGTAGGTTATCCACAGAGCGACATTTCTCTCGAAGACGAGGAAGATAATCGGGATAACCAGCGCTCCAATGTGCGTCCCTTTGCGCAGTATTTCGCCGCGAAGTTTCATTTTTTTAATATAGCGAATAAATTTTTTGAAAAATATTCGAAATATCTTTGTATATAACGATTGGAAACGATAAATTTTGCCTTTAATTATAAAACATATTTTCGTATTTCCAAATGATAAAACTTTCGTCATACAGGTATCTTCTGTTTTTCGCCCTCTTCGTCTTTCCTGCAGGATGCGGGAATAAGGTCATAAACATCGAAGGGGAGATGACGGCAAAATCGCACTGGCTTATGCCAGGATGCGATGCGCAGAACACTGGCTACATCAGTGGAAACATTTCGCCATCTCCAGAGATACTGTGGCGTTCCAGAATAAAATCCCTCGACCCGACGACGCCTGCTTTCTGTTGCGGCAAAATTTTTATTGGAACGCCGATAAAGAGAATTTTCATCCTCGATGCCGACGATGGCGAAATTTTCGACAAAATATGGACGGATGCTCCCACAATGTATCCACCTGTTATTTCAGGTGAAAATATGATATTTCTCGGCTACGGCAGATATAATAAAATAGGCATTTACAATCTGCACATCGGTAAAACCAGATGGACTAAAAACTGTGGGGATGCAAAGATTTTTCCTCAATTATCGGATTCGCTCGTTATCTTCGCAACAATTCGTGGTTTTTTATATGCGCTTTCGCTGAACGACGGCAAAAAAATGTGGCAATATAATCCCGGCGCGCCGGTGCAAATCCCGATGGCGATGAGAAACGACACAATCTGGTGCGCGGCGGGAAACGAAGTTTTCTGCATCACGACGGATGGAAAACCAATCTGGCGAGAAAAAACATCAAAAACTCCAATCGGCGCAATCACGCTGACAGAGGACAGAATAATCGTTCCGCTATCCCCGAATAAAATCCTGTCATTGAAGTGCAATTCGGGAAATATTTTATGGGAATTTACCGCAGAAAATTTTTCGAACCTGCCAGTTGCCACGGATGGGAAAATTGCAGTTGCAGTGGAGAGAAATGGTTATGTTGAATCCATATCAAATGCGGATGGTTCACTTATCTGGCGCACAAAAATCGGCAGAACAATTGTATCTGCGGCAATTATAGTAGGGGATAAGGCAATCGCAGCATCCTATGACGGCGGAATTTTTGTAATTGGATTGAATAATGGAAAAATTTTATCAATTATAGACTGCGGACAACCAGTTCGAAATCCGCCGGCGTCAAATGGAAAAGGCATTTTCGTGGTTTCGCAAAATGGATATGTATTTTACTTGCAATGATTTTTTAATCGATTATATTTAAAAATTATGAACATTTTTAATCGTGATAAGAAGTTTAAAATCGCCCTCGTTCACGATTATCTGAACCAGAGCGGCGGAGCGGAAATAGTCTTGCGATGGCTACATCATCTATTTCCTCACGCTCCAGTTTATACGCTCATTTACGACCCTGAACTTGTTCCGCCAGATTTCGTGGGCTGGGACATCAGGACTGTTGGCTGGAGCAGATACCTGCCGTTCAAACGGAAACTTTACAAATATTATCTACTGCTTTATCCTTCTATGGTCGAACAGATTGACCTTCGCGAATACGACATCGTGATAAGTTCTTCTCATCTGTGGGCAAAGGGCGTTCTAACGCGAAGCGATACACTTCACATCTGCTATTGCCACACTCCGATGAGGCAGGCGTGGGAACTCTACTTTGAGTATAAACGAAAGTATTCCAGAATTCCTGCAAAACTAATCTATCCCTTTGCGTTCAACTATCTGCGAATCTGGGATAAAGTTTCCGCCGATAGAGTTGACAGATATATAGCAAATTCAGAAACCGTCCGCAGACGCATAAAGAAATTCTACCGTCGCGATGCGACTGTAATATATCCGCCTGCTGAAATAGCGGACATCGTGCCGACGCCAGATGTGGGAGATTACTATTTATGTCTATCGAGACTTGTTCCGTATAAGAGAATCGACATTGCGATAGAGGCATTCAATCGGCTTGGGAGACAACTTGTTGTCGTCGGGACAGGACCACAATTAAAGCAATTCAGAAAAATGGCGAAGAGTAATGTGAAAATTATGGGCTTCGTTTCGGACGAGAAAAAGAGAGAACTGTTAAGTCATACGAAGGCGCTGATTTTCCCTGGCGAAGAGGATTTTGGAATAGTGCCTATAGAAGCACAGGCATCGGGCAGACCTGTGATTGCCTATGGCAAAGGCGGTGCCACCGAAACAGTGCTCGACGGAATTACCGGCATATTTTTCAAAGAGCCGTCTTCCGAAGCGCTTATAGATGCCATCGTCCGTTTCGAGCAGATGCAATTCGACCCGCAACTTGCCGTGAAAAACGCAAGGCGATTCAGCGTGCAAAACTTCCTCGATAATATTAAAGATACACTATCACTTTTTGTGTCGGAATATTTCGGCGAAGAATATATAGCAAGACTGCATAATACTATGACGCACAAAGAATAAAGTTAAATCACATATTAAGATGAAAAAATAATCGGGAGATTTTTATGGACATTATGAACATCAAAGACAGGCTACAAGATGCTCTGAAGAAGGTAGAGGGTTTTGGAGAGATTCGTTTTGGCAGACGGGAAGTATTTTCCCTCCGATTGAGAAATGGTATCCCGGAAACGGTAAATCCGATAATTGATATTGGCGGTTCTGTCGAAGTGCTTATTCCAAAACACGGATGGGGTTTCGCCACATTCAATAAAATCGAAGATATAGAACCTGCGGTGCAGGATGCCATCGACGCATCGAGGGCGATTATTCCCGATGAACCAATTGAACTCGTGGAGGTGGAGCCCGTTTCAACCGAAGTCAAAGACGAACTCGACGATGACTTTCACAATCACTCGATTCAGGAGAAATATGATTTGCTCGTGGGATATGATTCCCGAATTGAAGGCAAAGATGAGCGAATTGTCGAGCGCTCGCTGGCATATTCAGAGGAATTTTCGGACAGTTTTCTGCTCACCACAGAGGGAACAGACATCTTTCGTTCTCGCTCCGATGCGGTTATTCGCTGTGCAGTTCGTGCGAGAAAGGGAGACCTCGTTCAATCGGCGCACAAAAGTTATGCGACGAGAAGGTCGTTTGGTGAAATCGTGAACCGGAATGAAATGATTGATAAGGTCGTGCAGACTGCTCTGGGACTGGTCGAATCCGAAACTGTCAAAGGCGGGATTTACACGGTGGTTCTCAATCCTGACCTCGCTGGAGTTTTCATTCACGAAGCATTTGGACATCTTTCTGAAGCCGACCACATTGAGGAAAATCCGCAGGCGCAGGAGATGATGAAGATTGGCAGGAAGTTCGGTCCTGAATTTTTAAATGTCTTCGATGATGGCAGCGTTCTGCCCGCCATACGAGGCACAATCGTTTACGATGATGAAGGCGTTCGCGCGGAAAAGACATATCTGATTAAGGAAGGCGTTCTGGTGGGCAGATTGCATTCGAGAGCCACCGCAGCAAAACTGGGGGAAAAGACCACAGGCAACGCGAGAGCGCAGAGTTCGCAGCATTTTCCGATTGTGAGAATGACGAACACTGCGATAGAAAAAGGACCGCATCCGGCAAAAAATATTTTCGACGGAATAAAGCTCGGCGTCTATGCAATAGATGCTTATGGCGGGCAGACTCAACTCGAAAATTTCTCGTTTTCGGCGGGCTATGCGTATATGATTCGCGACGGAAAAATTGCGGAAATGGTTCGCGATGTGGTTTTGCAGGGCAATCTCTTTCAGACATTGGCGAATATTGAACAGGTTGGCGATGATTTTGTATGGGATAGTTCTGGCGGATATTGCGGAAAAGGTGGCCAGAGAGTGCCGACATCCGAAGGAAGTCCGCACATAAGGATAAAAAATGTAATGATTGCAGGGAAATAAAAAAACATCGCAAATAAAAAGCAGGGAAGGAAATATTATGAAAATTCTTGAGAAACTCGAAGGGAAAGCGGACAAGGGCGAAGTATTTTTCGTCGAAACTACTGCTCGCAGTGTAACTTTCAAAGGATGGAAGATACACAGCAGCCACAGCAGTCGTGAGAGTGGATTTGGAATTAGAGTTATCGTCGATGGAAAAATAGGCACATCTTCGTCAACCGACCTCGACGATAATACTGTGGACAATGTGATCGAAAATGCCATTACTTCGGCGAAGTTCGGCGAAAATATAGAACTCGATTTTCCAAAAAAGACGGATGTAAAAACCATCGATATAAATGATGAAAAGGTCACCAATGCACCAATACCAACGCTCATCGACTATGGTTCTGAACTTATGGAGCGGATGCAGAAATACAGAAGCGATTGTGATATGGAAATAGGAGTAAGCACCACATCGTACAAAATAAGGGTAGCCAACACAGAAGGATTTGACAACGAATATGAAAAAACAAGTTTTTCTATGATTGGTTCGCTTATGCGGGTTAAGGGAAACGACATATATATGGCGTGGGACTATTACGATTCCACTCACCTTCCTGAAAAAACTGAAGACGCCGTCTCCAGGATGGTGAAGCGAATAGATGAAATTATGCAGTATGCCGACAAAATTGTCGAACCGCCCAGCGCTGAAAACATTCCTGTGATATTCACCCCTGATGGAACTCTCGTTCTTTTGGCACCATTATCTCAGGGGGTAAACGGGAGCAACATATATGCAAAGACGAGCCCCATATATGACAAAATGGGCGAAAAAATATTCGATGAAAAATTGTCGATATTCGATGATGGACTGATTGACAGAAAATCTGCATCCACTCCCTTCGACGATGAAGGCACTCCAAAGAAAAGATTTCCAATCATCGAAAATGGCGTGTTGAAAAACTTTGTCTTCGACCTGATGACCGCCAGGAAGTCAGGTTATACAAGCAACGGTTGTGCAAGCAGGTCGATTTTCTCGCCACCACAGCCCAATACATCCAATGTCATTGTTGAAGCGGGAGATGTTTCCCTGAAGGATATGATGGCGGACATCAAAGAGGGACTGATGGTCGAGTCTGTTCTCGGACTGGGACAGGGGAATATTCTATCGGGTGCTTTTTCAAACCCGATTTCCACGGGATTTAAAATCGAAAACGGCGAAATCGTGGGAAGAGTGAAAAATATGGCAATTGCAGGAAATATCTATCAGATTCTTCAGAACATCACCGCAATCAGTTCGGAACGGAAATGGTTCTATGGAAGATTTCTATCCCCATACATCAGATTGGACAACATATCTGTGGTGGGGAATTGATGGGCGATTTTCAGCACATTAAACGATAATGGTGATTTTATAAAATCATACGCACGCAGAAAAACAGGTGCTTTTCGGCGATGAATTGAGAGCAGTATCCCAAGCCGACAAATCCCGTTAACCAGAACGCTGCAGATGAATTAAAAAAATTTCCGCCACAACTCATTCGGATTGTTTTTCCCTATCCCGCAGTTTTTTTCTAATTTCTTCAAATCGCCTTTTTACCTTTTCCTCGAAGCCAAGTGAAGTTGGCTCGTAATACTTATGCCCATCGATTTTTTCGGGAAGATGTTTTTGCGCTGTTATGTGTTCATCGAAATCGTGAGCATACTTATAGTTCCTGCCGTATCCCAGTTTTTTCATCAACTTTGTCGGAGCATTTCGTATGTGCATAGGCACGGGAAGCGAACCGAATTTTTTCACATCGGCGAGCGCCTTGTGCAACGCTGTATATATGGAATTACTCTTCGGAGCGTAGGCGAGATATACCGCCACTTCTGCAAGGGCGAGGTCTCCCTCGGGATAGCCGATGAAATCGAACGCCTGCTGACCCGCCACGGCAATCAACAGCGCATTTGGGTCTGCCAAGCCAACATCCTCAATCGCCATTCTGATTAACCTTCGCAGGATGTATCTTCTATCCTCACCGCCTTCGAGCATTCGGGCAAGCCAATACAACGCGCCGTCGGGGTCGCTGTCCCGTATCGATTTGTGCAGCGCCGATATGATATTGTAATGTTCTTCGCCCGTCCTGTCGTATAAAATCCTTTCGCGCTGTAAAATTTCCGTTATCGTCTCGACGGTAATTTTCTTCTCACCAGCCATTTTGTCGGCGAGTTCAACGATATTGAGCGCAAATCGTGCATCGCCAGACGAAACATTGGATATCAGTTCAAGTGCATCGTCCTCTATGTGATTTTTGTCCCTGCCGAGACCTCGCTCCTCATCCGTCAGTGCGCGGATGATTATCTCTCTTATGTGCTTCGGCTCAAGAGGATTTAGAACGAACACCTGCACTCTGGACAACAGGGGAGAAATTACCTCGAAGGATGGATTTTCGGTAGTAGCGCCGATGAGTATTATCGTTCCCTTTTCAACATAAGGAAGAAACGCGTCCTGTTGTGCTTTGTTGAATCGGTGAATTTCATCGATGAACAAAATCGAGCGCCTGCCGTATAGGTATAAATTTCGCTCCGCCTGCGCAAAAATTTTCTTTATCTCGCCAATGCTCGAAAGAACGGCGGAATGCGAGAGAAAATCCATCCCGGTCATCTTTGCAATTATGTGAGCA
Organism: bacterium; assembly: GCA_021161555.1. GTDB lineage: Bacteria > UBP14 > UBA6098 > B30-G16 > B30-G16 > JAGHAI01. The sequence goes on along the minus strand of JAGHAI010000198.1, from coordinate 12,982 downwards.
ATTGTCGTCTTTCCGCTTCCGGGTGGCCCCCACAAAATGAGAGATGTAATGTCATCGCTCTCTATCATCCGTCGGAGAGGCTTTCCCGCACCGAGAATGTCATCCTGTCCGATAATCTCATCAAGGCTTCTCGGACGCATCCTATCGGCAAGGACAAAGGAAATTTTCTCGTTCCCCATCGAAGACTTCTTTTTATCATTTCCAAACAGGTTGCCCATAATATTGACCGCCCAAAGGATATTTCACATTTAAAAAATCTTTTTCAGATACTTATTGCGCGATAACTTCCGATGGTTATAACAATTTCTTTCGTTTTCTCTTTCCCGGCACAAAATTGTGCAAATATTTTGGTTCCAGGTTTTCCGGTGCCACAAAGTCGCCTATTTGTGCTTTCGCTTCTGCAATAGCAGATACAACAGATGCCGACGGACGACGAAAATCTCGGGGAATGATTATCTCCGTTTCGCCGGCAATTTTCTGCAAATCATCGGCAAATTTTTTCGCATCAAAACCCACGAGCAAAATCTTTTTATGGGACGAAATCTTTTTGGCAAATTCATCTAACTTAATCCTCGAAGACTGCATTATTGGTTCGGGCGTTTTGCCAGCGCCAAAAATTGCGCCGTATATATGCCCCGCCCTCGCATCATATACAGATGCAACGGGAATTTCCGACGGATAGAACTTTGAAGCCATAGCATACAGCGAATCCACGATAACTATCTTTTTCTCGAACACCGAACAAAAACCCTGCACGAAGGCGACACCGACGCGCAATCCGGTATATGAACCCGGACCTATCGCCAGCGCTATGATATCCACATCGCTCGCTGAAATATTTGATTTTTCGAGCGCAATTTTTAAAAACTCGTCGAGAAGTTCCGAATGTCTTTTAGGCACAAATGCTGTGAGTTCAAAAATCGTCTCGCCGTTCCTCACTGCGACGCTCAAAAAATCGGTACTCGTGTCAATCGCAAGAATTTTCATATACTATACCTTTTCGATTCATCCCTCGTTGGATGTGCAATGCAGATGGCGCATACATTTTTTGCGCCCGCTTTTCTCAATTCTTTTGCAATTTCGCTGGTCGTCGCACCAGTCGTTACGACATCGTCAACCACTATGAATGAACGACCAGCTACCTCATCAGGTTTTACCACCGCAAATGCCCCTCTGACATTTGCCCTTCGTTCATTTGCAGAAAGTTTCGTCTGCGATTTCGTGTGCCTCACACGAACGACGACATCTTTCAAAACCGGCAGTTTTGCTCGTTTTGAAGCGGCTTCTGCAATGAGTTCTGCCTGATTATACCGCCTTTCACGATGGCGATTTTTGTGCAAAGGCACGGGAATAAATGCATCGTAATCCGAAAAATGCAACTCATTCCTGACAATTTCGCCGATTTTTTCGCCAAAAAACTTCGCCACATCGACCACGCCAGAATATTTTAAAAGATGAATCAGTTCCCTGTGCGGCGAATCGAAAGGCGCAAGAGGACGCACAAAATCGATATAATTATCCCCATCGTGATGTCCGCCAGGACAGAGTTTAATATCGGCAGGAATTTTTCTCTCGCAAACAGGACAATACCCCGCATCGAGCGTTTCAAGTGCATTGGCGCACTCATCACACACAACTTTTTCGGAAAATTTCCCGCACAACTGACAGGAAGGTGGAAAGAGAAAATCTATAAAATCTCGCCAGATAGTTTTCAGCAAATCTATCAAGGAATTGCTTCTTTCCCTATCACTAAACTCATCCTGCATATCAAATGCTCGAAGAGAAAAATTACTTTTCTCTGGATTTCCTGACCGCTTTTTGAGGCAGGGGTTTTCCTATTCGGAAAATCATCACAAACAGAGATACAATCGACAGCGCAAGTGCCATCGCTCCGTGAATGGATAAGTTCCCGCCGAGATATTTAAAAAATATTTCCTGCGGTTCATACCAGCGCCAATAATCTACAATCGCCCTTCCAATGCCATAGAGGAAAAACGCCATCCAGAATGAATGACCGACGAATTTTTTCCCGCCTCGCTTTTCCCACAGCACAAGCATTAGGAAGAAGAAAAGGTCGATGAACGATTCATAGAGTTCCGTCGGATGAATTCGCACGCCAGGGAAAACGCTCCCAGCAGGACTGTTGTTCGGGAAAACCACCGCCCACGGCATATTGCTTTCCCTTCCAAAACAGCAGCCGTTGAGAAAACAACCCCACCTTCCCACGAACATCCCGAGAAGAAATGTCGGTGCTATAATATCGCCGATTTCGAAAAAATTTATCTTTCTTATCAGGCAAAATATCACCGCGGTAATAATCGTCGCGACAACGCCGCCGACCATCGCCATTCCAGAAATGCCAAATCCTCCGCCCTGAAATGGATTTATCACATCGAGCCAGTTGCCGCTGAACTCCTCTATGTGAGTGAAGACATACCACAATCTTGAACCGACAATCGCGGCGATGATAAGCGCTATCGATATATCGAAGATGTGTTTTTCGGGAAATCCCACCTTCTTTGCACGGCGAACTGCAACCCACATCCCGAGCGCAAAACCGAGCGCCACCATAACACCCCAGCTGTGAAGGGAAAACCTGCCTATATGAAATATCTCACGATGCATAATGTTCCCTTAATTAAATCCCTCACGGCTGTTAGTAAAACCACTACTTTTTTGAAAAAATGCTCCGCCTGGCTTTTCATTTAAGAAAATTTTTAATTCACCCACTACTTTTGAAAAATACATTTTCACAGCCGACTTCCCTGCCGCCCCTCATCTGTGCCAGTTTTTCATTCGCTCAAAATCTTTTTAACCCTATCGCCCAGCGAAGGGTGATTTATGAGCGCCTGAAAATCGCCATCCTTCATCGCAACCCTTTTAAAATACGAACCAAATTCAACAGCTCTTTTCAAATGCTCAAATGCCACATCGAAATTTCCCAACCGCGAATTCAAGCAGGCGATATTGTAATGGGCATAGGGGAAATAGGAATTTATTTCAAGAGCCTTTTCCCAGCATTTCTGCGCGTCTTCGTATCGTTCTTTCAAAAAATATGCAAGCCCAAAGTTATTCCACAGAATAGGATTGTTTTCGTCCATTTGTATATTTTTTTCAAAAATCTCAATCGCCCTGTCAATATGTCCCATAAAAAGTTCAAGCGTCCCAAATCTAACGACATTTTGCCTCTCGTCGGAAAAATCCCCTGCCCTTGAATAAGCTTCCTTTGCACGCTCGTATTCCCTGTTTCTTATGTATGCAAGACCAATTCCGCTCCATATCTTTGGATTTTCGGGTTGAAACACAATAGCTTTGCGCAAATATCTTATCGCAGCGTCAAGATTGGACAGATGCATCATAAAAATCCCGAACGCATACCATTCGTCGCCCCTATTTTCGGCAACTTTCTGAGCGTGCTTTATTATTTCCTTTGCTTCGTCCTTCGATTGTTGAGCCAGAATTGTGTATTTCAGCATCACAGCCCGCAGGTCATCGGGGAATTTTTCGAGAAACCTGTTCACCAGCATTTCCGCATCTTGCAGCTGGTCGCCGAGATATTTAAGTCCCGCTTCATACAGGTCGATTTCTGCGTCGTCGGGCTTCTCCGCTCGCCACAGCTTTAGCGCATATTCAACACCTTCCGTATTGCCATCAGACGAAAGCGCCGATATCATAGCAACCCACGGCGATGAATACCCATCCATTATCACCTACCTGATAAAAGACACACGAGAAACAAAGTTTTTATCAGATGTATGGAACTTTATAAAATATATTCCGCTGCTTTCAGGTCGCCAGAAGATTTTTTTATCGTTCTTCACATTTTTGAAAAAAGCCCTTTTGCCGAGGACATCGAAGATTTCGATAAAATCGCAATCCAGTCTGATTTCAAAGCCATCGGAAAAATTTAGTATTTTTATATTTCTATGTTCGTCTTTATGTTCATCAAATTCCGTTATTTTCGTAGTCGGTTTCACCGCTGTGAGAAAAGAGTCGGGATAAATTGCTTCCCGCCCATCGACATCGACAGCGGATATTTTGAAGCGAACGGTATCCCCATCTTCGCCCTGAACGATGCCCAGAAAGGAATCACACGCAAATCGTTCCATCGGCGATGTGGTTTCGTCGATATATAAGAAATGCACATCATCAAGCGGAGCGGAAACTCCATATACGGAGACAACCACCGTATCGGAAGCGATTCTTGCTGAACGAACTATCGGCTCACGCACCGTTCTTTCGGCAATACAGACATCGTCGATGAACCAGCCCGCGCGGGTCGTGTTGTCATCCGATGAAAAGTGGAATGCGATTCTCACCGAACAGGGTTCTTCCACGCCGAAAAGCGATATTTTCTCCTGGTGCCAGAAATTTCCTGTGAGCGTCCCAGAAAAAGCGGGTTCCCACGGCATTACTGCGTTGTAATCGTCGAGGTGGCAGTTGTAATCGCCGATAGGATAGACGATTTCCCATCCGTCGCCGAAATCACACAGGACATTTCCGCCATCCCAGAAGCCCCAGTTTGTCGCTTCGCAGTCGAACCAGTGCCAGAAAAATACGGCTGCCGTGCTTTCAACTGAGCACCAGTCCGATGTCAGCCAGGAATTAGACGAACTCCGATATGTATCAGCCCGGGCAGTTGCCCACAACTTGTTTCCACTATGCGCCCGATGAAGTCCAAATTCAGGCTCTCCCCATTCCCAGTCCATCGTCCCCTCGAATGCTCCCGAATCCTCGAAGTCTATGCAGTGGTGCAGAAAGAAAAAGATGCAATCCTCATCTGCCGCAAGGGTTTCCGCAGTGGAAGTGTATCCTTCCGCCGCCGCAGCAACTTCTATGTTTCTGTCGGGAAGCGAAACGAAGCCGAAACTTTCTGGAATGCTTATCGTATCACCGCCCACATAGATTTCGCCGGCGACGACATCGCCGGATTCAAAGTCCATAATTCCCACGCGCACTTCCCTCATCGCTTCTGCATCTGGCGAAAAGAAAACCGATTCACTTTCGCAGGAAAATTCCAGAGTTTCAGGATAAAAACCATCCGCAAGGAATACAAGGTATTCTGCGTTTTGAGGTATAAAAATTGTGTCGCCACTGCCGAAGAAACGAAGACGCTGTGGATACACAAAGAGCGTGCCTTCCACATCGGCGGAATAAACAACAGTTTCCATTTCGGCACACATCATCAGCGCATCGAAGATGTTCACCATTCCACTGCCGTAGAAATTATCCTTGCCCGGTGCGCCAAGGTCAACCGCAGTCGATTCCAGAATCGCCCGTATTTCATACGACGATAGTTCAGGATTTATCTGCCTCATCAAAGTGGCAATCGCAGTTATGTGCGGCGTTGCCATAGATGTGCCATCCCATCCTTCATATCCACCAGGAAGAACAGTAGATACAATATCAGTTCCATAGGCGCAAATATCGGGCTTTATCAGTCCTGGTGGATAGGGGAAATCATCCCATTCCACAGGACCTATGCTTGAAAAAGTTGCCCTTGCCAGGGCGGAATCGACGGCGCCAACAGTTATCACTTCGGGAACATCGCCGGGCGTTCGCAGGTCATTGACTGTGGTATCGCTTCCGCCTTCGTTTCCCGCCGCGACACAGGGAACAAAACCCATCTCAATGGCATTTTGCATAACAGTTCGCCAGGTTTCCCTATCGGGCGGCGGGTCTGAACTATGACGCCAGCCTATTGAAAAATTTCCGACGAGCGCACCAATTTCGACAGAATATTCTATAGCCAGCCACACATCGCTCTCATTGCCGACGCCGCTGTGATTCAGCACTTTTAGAGGAACGATGGTGGAATTTGGCGCAAGCCCGGTGCCGAATTTACCAGCGATAGTCCCCGATAGATGCGTCCCGTGCCCTTTGTCGTCGTATGGATGCGATGTGGTATCGTAAAAATTATATCCCCAGACATCGTCGAAATACCCGTTGTCGTCTGCATCTGTGGAATCAAAAAGTAACCCCTCGCCGGAGTTATGCCATACTGCATCGGCAATATCCCGCACATCCCTGTCGATGCCCGTGTCAAATGCGGCGACCAGAACACCGTCGCCATAAGTGCCGAATCTTTTCCAAACTCTGCGGATGCCAATGTATCTGGTATTCCACACCAGACTATCGGGCGGAAAATTTTTAGTAATCGGCGAAAAATTACAATTCACTAAAGCACTTTCCCGCATCGGGGAAAATTTTTCAAATATCAGGGCGTTTTGAGGAACTTCGATTGAAATTTCGTATTCGGGAAAATTTTTTCGCAAAATCTGCGCGGAAGATTGATTTCCCTCGAAGACAATCACATCGGCAATCCACAGCGGGCGAAACCATTGCACATCGCCATTTTCTCTTAAAATGGACAATTGCTCTACTATATCTCTCTGCATCCGCCTGTGAAAATCCTTCAGTGTATGGATGATTTCTCTTCTGCGCGTGGAATTTTTTTCACCTGTAGCGATAACTTCAACCCATTGATAATTGTGATGGCGAACGGCACGATAGCGAAGCCCGAACACGAGAACTGGCAAAATAACTATGATAAAAAATTTTCGCATATCACAAATTATATCCTCCGCAAACTCAAACGCAAAACTTTTCGCAATAATTTTTAATATTAAAAAATGTAAAACCAATTTGGGGTTGGTTTATAATCTTATTGCGAAATGTTAAATTCGATGTATAATATAATCAAAAATAAGACTGGAGGAATTATGCGTGAACTGGCTTTTCAGGCGATAGATGTGGCGAAGATGCTCGGGGCAGAATATGCGGACATCAGGATTATAGACGATGCCACGGAGAACATTTCAGTTAAAAATGGCATTCAAAATGTCAGCCGCGGTATGGACATTGGCTTTGGAGTTCGCGTTATCGTCGATGGTGCCTGGGGCTACGCCGCTTCGCCGAAACTGACGAAGGACGAAATCGAAAAGACGACAAAACTCGCAGTTGAAATAGCAAAGGCAAGCGCTACGCTGAAAAAGGAACCTGTCCGCCTCGCCTACGAGCCACCTCACAGGGATAAATGGAATTCCACATACATAATAGACCCGTTCAAAGTTCCCCTTGAAAAGAAACTTGATTTGCTCCTCACCGTTGACAAAATATTGCGCAGCGACGAACGAATAGTGGTCGCCAGCGGGGAACTTTCATTCTGGCGGGAACATCAACTCTTCGTGTCGAGCGAAGGAGCGGAAATCGAGCAGACACATCTTCGCTCTGGAGGCGGATATTCTGCCACAGCAGTTGACAGGAAAACGGGCGAAATTCAAACGAGAAGTTATCCTGGCGTTCAGGGCGACCAATATATGCAACTTGGCTGGGAAGCAATAGAATCATACGACTACATCGGCAATGCCGAAAGAGTGCGCGACGAGGCGATAGCGCTGCTTTCCGCTGAGCCCTGTCCCACAGGTGAAATGGACATCATCATCGACGGAAATCAACTTGCGCTGCAAATACACGAATCGCTCGGGCATCCTTCTGAACTGGACAGAGTTCTCGGTATGGAAGCAAATTACGCAGGCACAAGTTTTCTCACCACAGAAAAGCTCGGCAATTTCAAATACGGTTCCGACATAGTCAACATCGTCGCGGACGGCACCGCACCGGGCGGGCTTGCTACAATTGGATATGACGACGATGGTGTTCGTTCTCAGAGATGGTTTCTCGTCAAAGATGGTATTTTCAGCGGATATCTGACAAATCGTGAGCTTGCGCACACAATAGGGGAGGAACGCTCACGCGGGGCAAATCGCGCCGACGGATGGCGTTCCATACCGATGATAAGGATGACGAACATATCGCTTATGCCAGGCACCTGGAACCTCGACGACCTCATCGTGGATACGAAAGATGGAATTTTTGTATCGACGAACAAGAGCTGGTCAATCGACCAGCACAGGCTTAACTTTCAGTTCACCACCGAAATAGGCTGGCTCATTGAAAACGGAAAGCTGACGAAGATGATAAAAAACCCGACCTATCAGGGCATCACGCCGCAGTTCTGGAACAGCTGCGATGCCATCTGCGACGATAAACACTGGATGCTCTGGGGAGTTCCAAACTGCGGAAAAGGACAACCAGGTCAGCGCGCAGAAATGTCTCACGGTGCCGCTCCCGCAAGATTTAGGAAAATTAAAGTGGGGTTGTAAGTTCACGCTGTACGCATAGAATCGGAAAAATAAAAATTAAAAAATAAACCAATTCAAAAACTCGCAGAGGAATTCTGCGTCAAACCCGCGCTTTTAAAAAATGAGCATAAAGCCGGAAACAATCATCGAAGCACTTATCATATCCGCGCCTGAACCAATTACGACATCCAGGCTGGCAAAAGTTGCAGGTGTTGAAAGGGAAAAGGTTTTTGGGATTGTGAAAAACCTGAACGAAGAATATCGGAAAAGCGGGCGTTCCTTTGAAATCCGTGAAGTAGCGGGCGGATATGCCGTCTATGTCCTTCCGGACTTCGCACCGTGGATACAGGAAATATTGGGCAGAGACAGAGGACTGCATCTCACCCGTGCAATGTTCGAGACGCTGGCTATAATTGCTATAAAACAGCCCATCACAAAGCCGATGATAGACAAAATAAGAACGGTCAATTCATCTGCTCCGATTATGCAGCTTTTGAAGCAGGGACTTATAACGATAGCCGGAAGACAACACTCCCCGGGAAAGCCATTTCTATATCGAACGACGCATAAATTTTTAAAAGTCTTCGGGCTTAAATCAGCGCAGGACATCCCATCTTTTGAAGAGCTGCAGAAGATGTTTGAGGGCGAGGACTTTTCCTACGAGTAAACTTCGACGATGAGACAATTCATTATCATATTGCTTTTGATTGGCATAGTCTTCCCGAAGTCAGAAATTGGAAAAGACATACCGCAGAAACTCTTTCAAATTTGCGAGGAACTGCACCTTCAAAAAAACTGTCTTGAAGGAGTGAAGATATTTTTTGCAAAAGATATCGATGAGATGACATATCTCGCAGGAGGTGGAGTTCCCGAGTGGGGCGCTGGCATTGCAATTCCGGAAAAAGATGTCGTTATAATTCTCCGCGTCGGCAGCATCGACGAACAGAGAAAAGTCCTGCTTCACGAATTGACGCATATCGCGCTGCACAGGAAACTTCGCTCGCGGAAAGACAATAAAAATATTCACATTCCGCGTTGGTTTGACGAAGGAGTTGCGCAACTTCACTATGGATTTAATATTCACAGGCAATCTCAACTCGCCTGGGCAGTTCTCTGGCGAAATATTTTCCCGCTCGAAGCACTGGAAAGGGTGAACGGGTTCGTTTCGCCTCACGCAAAGGTCGCATACGCAGAAGCGCACGACGCCGCATTGTATATAGAAAATTACTGCACCATTGGAGCGCTGTGCGATTCGATAGTTTCCGCCGGCGATTTCAACGAGGGGTTTCTGAAAGCCACGGGAATTTCAATATATGAATTTTACGATGAATGGAAGAAACATCTTGTGCGAAGTTATATTTTATTCGTGCTTCTGGGGGATTCTCGCTTTTTATGGGTTTTAATTGTTCTTCTGTTTCTCCTTCTCGGTATAATGAAGATAATTCGCCAGCGCCTTCAGATGGCGAAGCTTCACAGACAGGCAGAAATTGAGGGCTGGCAGGACCCGGAACATTTTTTCCAGGATTATGTTGACAAGGAATAAGGAATTGGCATTTAAAAAAAAAAATACAATAAATATTTTTGTAAAATATGGAAAAATTCTGGAGGGGGAGATATGAAAAAATTATCGGTCTTACTTCCATTTATTGCCGTCATTTCCCTGTGGTGTTCAGAACAGTTTTTCCCAACGGAATATGTTCCCGTATCATACATACTCAACAGTTCCCGTAATATAGAAATCGCCAATGGAATTGCAAAAATTTCTGCTGGGCATCAAACAGGTATCTTAAAGACTGAAATAACCCACACAAATCTTTCCGACCTCACGGGCTTTTCGGTAAGAATTGTAGGTGAAATTCCTGATGGATGTAAAGTTCTTTTAAGAATTTTCTGGTCCTATGATGGCAAAAACTGGCTGGGTCCGATAGATGACTGGGAAGTGGAACCGAACGACGACGAAGGACCAATTGACGGCTATTTATATGCAAATCCTTACTACACCGCAAAACCACCTGCAAGATATTATAAGGCGGAACTTCATCTTTTTGGGAGTGATGGGAAAAGTCCCGTTCTGGGGCAGTTTGAATTTGTGTTTATGAACTGTGGGTGGACCAATCACCCAATTACCGCCGTTTCTCCGACCGTTGATGAGGAATGTCCGATGCCATCAATTGTTCCGCGGGGACCGGATGGTTGGGATTGTCCAATTCCCGACACCTTTGCATCGGGGGTTCCGATTTATTACGATTATGTCACACACATAACGATTCACCACACGGCAGGGGCAACATCCACTCCACCCGACCCCTGTGCACAGATGAGAAATATATGGAATTATCATGTTTATACTCGCGGTTGGAACGACATTGGCTACAATTTCGTCCTCGACCACCTCGGAAACATATATCACGGGAGGTGGAATGCCGACCTTGAGAATTTTAATGTCCGCGGCGCACATGTATCATATCATAATTCATATACGATGGGATTTTCTATAATGGGCAATTTCGAAGAAGATACGCTATGTTATGCTACACTGCCGGCAATATACAGTTTGATTTCCTGGAAGTGCGACCAATACGATATTGACCCCTATGGTTCGGGCTGGAACGGCGATGGCGAACATAGATACTTCGTTCCGACCATATTGGGTCATCGCGATTGGCCCGATGCTTCAACTGCCTGTCCCGGTGCGAACATTTACCCTTTAATACCATCCATCAGGGACAGCGTTGCAGCGAGATTATCTGGGAGCGCAATTATCGTCGATAATGGCGATGGTGAATTTACAGACGGGGGAACCTGGTATGAAGGAACATACAATCCATCTTCGGGATGGGAGAATGACTACGAATACTGCAGTTCAGGTGGAGAATTGGATTGGGCACACTGGACGCCAAATCTTCCTGAATATGGAGAATACGATGTATATATGTGGTGGTATGCTGGTTCAAACAGATGCAACAATGTTCTCGTTAGAATTCACGGCATTTCCGACGATACTGTTTTTGTATCTCAAAAGGGAACGGGCAGCGATTGGCATTATCTCGGCAGATTCATCTTCGACGCAGGTTCGAGTGGGTTTGTCGGCATAAACGATGAAACGGCAACGGATGGCGATGTCGTCATTGCAGATGCAGTAAAATGGATTTTAATAAACCCATTAAACATTAGTGCGAAAGCTGAACAGAAAAACAAAATAGAGATTGCAGCATCGCCAAACCCGTTCAACTCATCGATTAAAATCGATGTGAACAATTCGTCCATTTCAAAAGCAGAACTGCAGATAAAGATTTACGACCTGCGAGGAAACATAGTAGCATCATCGACGAAAACACCGTTTATATGGCATCCTAAAAAATCCAACTACAGCGGAATATATTTGATAAGAGCATTTTACAATCACCATTCCACAAGCCGAAAAGTCGTCTTTTTGAAGTAAATTAAGCCAGTTCAAAATCACGCCAGCTTCATAGCGTCGAATTTGCAAAAATCCTGGCAGAAACCACAACCAATGCAGTTTTCTGAAATCACAGCGGCTTTGTCGCCTTTCATATAGAGCGCCCCCTGTATGCACCGTGAAACGCACAGCTTGCAACCAGTGCACTTATCCTCATCTATTGTCATTGTTGGCTTTTGTAAAAAAACTTTTCGCTCGGCAAGTTTTTTGCGATATAGTCCGCGAATTTCATCAATGGATTTTAAATTATGTTCATCGAGCCATTTTTCGATTTCCGCAGCGATTTTCCCATAAATCGAATGGCCATATTGAATTGCCGCAGAACATACCTGCACCGCAGAAGCGCCAGCCATTATAAATTTTATGGCATCAACACCAGAATAAATACCACCCACACCAATTACCGGTTTTTCCTGCACAGAAGAAATCTGGTGGACAATCCGCAGTGCTATCGGCAAAATCGGTGCGCCTGACATCCATCCCTGTCCATAATCTGAACCGAGAAGCGGCACGGGATTTTCGGGGTCGAAATCCAGAACAGGACCATAGGAATTTATCGCCACAAAGCCATCCACATACTTCGACGCAGCGGCAACAAGTTCCTCTATATTTAGAAAATTGGGCGAAATTTTCATCCATATAGGAACTGACACAGCATTACGCAGTGAGCGTGCTATGTCCACAAGCGGTTCAACTTCGCGACCGACATAGTGAGTTGAAAACTCAATTGCATCCGGAGAAATTTCCTCCTCCACAAGCTTTCCCAATCGGGCAACTTCATCGGGTTTGTATCCAATCGATACAATCAGTGGAACTCCTGCCTCTTTCACCGCCTTACAATCTTCGATGAACTTCTCTGCGGGAATTTCGGACCAGGTTTCGCAGTTCATCAATCCCCTTGTGCCGATTTTTCTGATTGTCGGTCTGGGGTCGTCCGCAGGAACGACGGATATGGTTTTGGTCACAATTCCTCCAGCTCCGCCTTTAACTGCTTCGAGCATCAGTTTTGCAGTTCGCACATTTGGTCCAGCCGCAGGAAGAACGGGGTTTTTGAGATTAACACCCGAAATCGATACGCCTATGTCTGCCATAATACCCTTCCTTTAAAAAGTTTTGGTTCCAGTAAATTTAAGTTGTGTAAAAATAATTGCGGAAAGAAGGTTTTGGATTGTATTTCAAAGAGTTAATCCCAATAATCTTAAACCTTCTATTCCGCTGTGATTACGATAAAACATTTGTGGAGATTTCGCAAGGCAAAAGTCGAGATGGAGAAAATTGGTTTGTCGAAACAGGCTATACTCATAGTGGTTTCGCCTGACAGCGGTGGAATCGCAGATAGAAGCAGAAAAAACATAAAACCCAGCGCACAGGGAAAAAA
>JAGHAI010000194.1 GCA_021161555.1 bacterium | reverse complement strand
TCCTTCGACATAGGTGTAGTATGTTATGTAAGCGTCAGATGTATCACTATAAAAAAATGTGTCTGTGTACGTCCCGCACACATAAGTAGTTCCAGCAATATTTAGTATGTAGGTTGTATCATTGATGGGTTCACCGTTTTTCTTGAATGCCCAACGTATCAATTCATAAGATTCCATTGCACCGTTTGTATCAATAATTGCTGAGAGATATCTCCACTCATACTCGTCAGTAGTTTGGGCTTTAACAGGTTTAGGAGCAACAGCAACAATCCCTGCGGTCATTAAAAACACAAATTTTATAAACACACCTTTCATTTTATCTCCTCCACCCTTTTGAAAATTCAAAATTCCCTCCTATCCAATTATATGAATACAAGAAATCTATTTCAAGGGAAAATTTTCTTTTTTGTCATCTTACCGCCGATTTTGGCTCTAATTAAGTAAATCCCGCTGAAAATTTTTTTCAGATATGCGAATGGTTGAAATCGCTCGCTTAATTTTAAAACCCCCTCTATATCTCCCCCTTAATAAGGGGGAGAATTCGAGTCACAGCGAGACAGAGGGGGTTTCATCCACAAAAAATTATCTCAAATACACAATTCTTTATCAAAAACGACAAAACAATACTGCAATAATTCATCTGCCATCTCCTGTGATAAAATTTTTGCGCACAATGACGAAATCAGAGTAAAAAACAAAAATTGGCCGCCAAAACTTTCCGCCAGTTTGTATGGGGTGGGCGAGCGGGATTGAACCGCCGACCTTCGGATCCACAGTCCGACGCTCTAGCCAGTTGAGCTACGCCCACCATAACTATTGAAAAACAAATTATGAGGACAGACAGATTTGTCAAATTCTTTTTGTGCCAAACCTGAACTCTTTCCAGAACAGCATCCAGTTTGAGATGAAATTATTGAGTTGGTTAGAGGAAAGATTTTTCAATGATGTTAGTTATTATGTGAGTATAACACACAACACACAACGGGGATAGCATCTGGGCATTTTTAAATATTTTGTTTTTAAGGCAAGCTATATTCCTCATAAATCGCTATTGATTTTGGGAATTTTTTCGATATAATATCATTGGGTGGAAATATATGAAAAAATTGTTTAAACATCGTTTTGGTGTGACGATAACGGAAGTAATGGTCATTGTTGTGATTATAGGAATACTGGTTGCATCGACCTCGTTTATACTCAGGCGCGTTGGAAGGCATTTTCGTCTCACCGGTGCAGCGACACAGTTCAAACAGGATTGCACACTGGCAAGACAGATGGCTCTCGAGAAAAATAAGACATTCTTAGTTCGATGTTTTCCGGATTCCACTCCTCAATTCTGGCAGATATTCAGAGTGGACAGCGCGGGCTTTTTTTCCACTGATAACAGGTGGCGATATGAATTGCATAGACTTATACATTTTGGTGTCGGGAGCGATGTTTCCGGTTCTACTGGACCTGATGGAAATCCAATACCGAGCGATGGCGTTTCCTTTCCGGCAAATGCGCTGGCTTTGATGCCGCGCAGAGGAGCGCCTCAACCAGGTGTAGTATATTTAACCGATGGCACTGAAACAAGAGCCGTGCTGGTGAACAGCATGGGTTCGGCAACCGTGATGCAATATAAAAATGGAAGCTGGCAGTAGAAATATATGGCATAGAAGCAGGAGCGGTTTCACGCTCCTCGAAGTGATGGTCGCATTCACGATTTTGACCGTCGGATTGCTTGCCATTATACCTGTAACGCTCTTTATGGTGCGTTCAAATCTTCATAATAGATATTTCACAAAGGCGAGGATGCTTGCGGAACAGTTTTCGGAGAGGTTGAGAACTGTCGATTACGAAGATGCCTTGATTTCTGATGATGGAGATACGACAGATGCGAACAATATCACAAATCCCGACCATGCCGACACAGTTGCAGTTGATAATATGGATTATTATATAATGTGGAATGTGAAGGACAGAGCCAATCCCCCTGGTTTGAAGGAGATAAACATAATAGTTTTATGGTATGACCCCGTGATGAAAAGAAGGGGAAGGGTGAGCACTCTGGCTTATAAGGCGGCGGTGAGCCGATAACATACCCCAATGGGGTGAGCAATTATGATGATATTGACGAAAAAAATATTTAATGAAAATATTCTGAGGTTTCGCAGTGGTATAACTCTGCCCGAACTGCTCGTGGCGATGATATTGGTGGGGCTTCTTATGATAAGTGTGTTCTATGTCTTTTCCAATTTTTTCAAGGCTTCAATCTCACAGGAGAGATATACGCTCGAACAGTCGGACACGCAGATTGGCGGGCAGTTTCTGAAGTGGGATATATTTATGTCAGGATATGGGATGTCAAATACTGTTTTTCCTATATCGGCAAGCGACAATACCGGCGAAAACAGTTCAGATGTGCTTACTCTTGTGTCAACATCATTCGGTCCAAGCGGAAATGCAGGGAAATGGACTTATGTCATATCTCCTGCGAGTGCAACAAATCAGATAATGGTGAGAAGATGGGACGATGCAGACCAGGATGTTCAGATAGGGGATTACATAACATTATTGTCCCCGACGAAGGGGCAGGTTGGCCTTGATGTGTATAAAGTTACCAACAGGCAGACCGCCACAGGTCCATCGGGCGAAAATGCGTGGATTTTGACATTGAACAATAATGTGAGTTCGGCGTTGAACTTCGTCTTCGTCCTGGGCGATTCCAACGGAGTGGACAGCGTTACCTATTCAATTCTAAACGGAAATTTGATGAGAGACAGCACGATTTTTATGCCTGGCGTGGTGGATTTTCAGGTGGCATTCTGGATAGATATAGACGGCGATAGAACTCAGGATGCGGGAGAAATATACAATGATTTGTCGATATTAACATCCAATCCTCAATATAGGGATAATGTGAAACTCATCAGAGTTTCTGTGGTTACTGCGTCGCGCGCTCAGGAAGGTTATGTCTTTTCACAGGACACCATTACGACCGAAAACAACACGATATCTACATCATCGCTGGGGCAAAATTATCGATATGATACCTGGCGAAACATTATGAGTCCCAGAAACTTATAGCCAGACGGTATTTATGAACAGGAGATTTGCACATAGATTAAAATTGCGGTCAGGAATTGCGATGGTCACCGTTTCTATGATATTGATATTTATGATGATAATTGCGATTGTCGCTCTAAAATTGATGCTGCGTGGAACAGGAGTTACAGGCAGTTCGCGCAGATACCTGACTGTATTTGACGCCGCTGAATCCGGTATAGAAGTCGGTATGCTGAACATAGAATCCGCCGCCGCAAGTGGAACGGTTCCCACAAGCGGGGATGTAAATGTGGGCAATCAAACTGTCTCACTTGTTATCGAGCATATCTTCACTGGAATGGTTGCCGGCGCAAATATCGTCTTCGGCGGAACTGGATATGAGGGAGTGGGAACGGGAATTTCTTCCGGTGGAACCGCTGTGTATTATCGAATAGAATCGAACGCACGAGGTCCAGTGGAAGAGCAGACCATTCTGGAAACCGCATATAGAAAGATAGTCGGCATAAGTGCGAGGTAATTATTTTAATAATTAAAATTGGATAAAATAAGGAGAAACCAGATGACAAGATTCACTGCCATATTTGAAAAGCGCAATGACTTGTGGATTGGTTACATAGAGGAACTGCCTGGTGCAAACACGCAGGGGCGAACTATCGAGGAAACTCGTGAAAATTTAAAAGAGGCAGTGCAGCTCATTATAGAGACCAATCGTGAAATAGCACAAAAACAGATGGATAAAAACAACATTGTTCGTGAATACCTTGTTGTTCATATCTAATGAAAAGAACAGTACTGCTGAAATATTTGAAATCCTATGGATGTGTTCTTTATAGGGAAGGTGGTAATCATTCGGTTTATTGGAACCCCGACAATCTAAAAACGACGACAATTCCGCGTCATAGAGAAATCGATGATAAGTTGGCGCAGAAAATCTGTAAAGATCTGGGAATTCCGGTCCCGAAACACAGAAATTAAAAATGACCGATTGTCGATATTGCAAAATAGGTTAAGTGGGAAGATGATATTGAGTATAGTAAAGCAAAATATGAAAGAAGAAATTTTAAAACATTTTGGGGGTGATTTATATGTACTGGATAAGGAAGGTTTTATTTTTCTTGCTGCTTGGGAGTTATTTGGTATCGCTTGCCATAATGTTTTCCCCGGGCAACGCTGATGCACAATGGAAATGCTGGCGGTGGAACAATAAGAATAGGTGTGAGAGGTATGGTTGTTATTGGTGGAACAATGATTGCCACAGATATCCTCCTTCTTGCACGCAGCCGAATAACCAGTACGACTGCGAAAGATATGGCTATTATTGGTGGAATGGCAGTTGCCATTGTAACCCCAGACAATGTGAAGATTTCACCACTCAGGCCGAATGTGAGTCAAATGGATGTTATTGGTATGATGCTTCCTGTCACGGAACGGCTCCAGAATGCGAGGATTTGACCATCGAAACAGACTGCGATAATTATGGCTGTTATTGGTGGAACAGTGCCTGTCACGACCAGGCACCCAGCTGTGAAGCAATCAACAACCAACCTGATTGTAGTGAATATAGTTGCTATTGGTATGATGGTGCCTGTCATTCTGAAGCACCGCCATCACCACCAGAGGAATACGAAGCACCCTGCGCTGTTCCGCCGTTCTTATCCGAAACTGTCCCGCCTAATGTGCTGATTATAATGGACAATTCAGGTTCGATGAACTGGCCTGCCTATGTGGATTTGAATTCATCCAACCCTACTCAATACGACTACGGAAGTTATACTCCAACGCACAGATATTACGGCTATGCCGACCCGGATAGTTTCTATCAATATAGCACGGACAGGTTCGAGGTCATCCATAACTGGACGGGCACAGCAGACCCTGCAAATAAAAGATTCTCAGGCAATTTTCTTAACTGGATGATGAGCAGAAGAATAGATATTGCAAGACAGGTGCTCGTCGGCGGGAAATGTGCTTCCAGACAGTTTTCGGGGAGAAAAACACTAATTTGGGAAGACCCTGCGCAGAACAGGTATTTTTACAAATACTGGTGGTGTGATGATGGATGTAGATGGCAATTTAAAATTCATTACGACCAATATATGTATGCATATAGACGCTCTGGATGTAATTATGGGAGCAACTATGATTACAAATGGAAAGTGAAAAAACAGATAGAAGGTCCGGAAGACCCCGAAGGATTTGTTCAGGAGACATTCGATAGATGTCGATATGGGATTGAGCATTTTAATGAGAGTGAAGGAGGATATATTGCTAATTGGATAGGTGGTCCTCAATCAAGTCTTGTAACTGATATTGAAAATATTGGCTGCGATACCTGGACACCGCTGGCGGAAGCATTTTATGAAGCAACAAGATATTTTGGTGCTATGAGCGGATATTACACAAATGCGAACTATGCTGCTCACGACCCTATTCAAAATTGGTGTCAGACCAATTATGTCATATTGATAACGGATGGAGAAAGCACACAGGATTTGAATATTCCGAGTTGGCTGCGTGATTATGATAATGACGGCGATGACCCAGGAAGTTATCCCTCTAACGGTTCTGATTATCTCGACGATGTGGCACTATGGGCTCATACCACTGATTTGAGAAGCGATTTTGAAAGCGACCAGAATATAACACTATATACGGTTTATTGTTTTGGAGCATCGGATTTTGCAACTGGCATTCTTCAGCGAGCGGCGAAAAATGGTGCGTTTACGGATAAAAATGACAACGATATTCCCGACCTGACGGAAGAGTATGATGCAGATAGCGACGGTGAACCTGATGGATATTATCAAGCTGCAAATGGATGGCAGTTGAAAAATGCGCTTACTTCCATCTTTATCAATATAATGAGGCAGACATCCGCTGCCGCTGCTGTATCGGTGGTGTCCACGAGTGATAAGGGCGAAGGAAATGTGTTCCAGGCGTATTTCTCTCCAAAGAGAACGCTTGCCGGGACAGACCTCAGCTGGGTTGGAGAATTTCATGCCCTGTGGATAGACCAGCTCGGGAATTTGCGCGAAGATACAGACCAGAACCAGCACCTTAACCTCGATACAGATAGAATTCTTCACATCTATTTTGACCCATCGCAGAATTCTACCGTCGTCCAGCGCTGGGAAGATACAGATGGCGACTGCGAGGAAGATGCTCTGGATGATGAAGTTGGTGTAAATGATATATCCTCCGTCTGGCGGGCTGGAGTTGAACTCTGGGAAGGGAAAGCAAAGGACAGAAAGATTAAGGTAGTCGTCCCGAAAACATCAGGAGATGGATATGAGCTGATTGATTTCAAAAAGGGTCCGGCACACACACCGAGGATTATGCCTCACCTCGGTTTTGCCACTACTACTGAGCAAGCCGAAAGTCTCATAAATTACATTCGCGGAGTTGATTATGATGACAAAATGACCTGGCGCGATAGAACCGCAGGCGGAAATGTATGGAAACTTTCTGACATCGTAAATTCAACGCCTACTTATGTAGGTCCACCTGCCGATAGATACGACCTGATTTACGATGATAATTCTTATAGAGATTTCTTCCAGCAATATGCAGACAGGCGCGGTGTCGTTTATGTAGGTGCCAATGATGGAATGCTTCATATGTTCAATGCCGGTCGATATTATGAAACGGGAGAAGTGCTCGACAGAGGTTATCTTGATAATATGGGAAAGGACCTCGGCGAGGAGGTGGAAGCGATAATTCCATTCGATTTGCTCCCTCATCTTCAGTGGTTATCGAACCCGGATTATTGCCATGTCTATTATGTGGACCTGAAGCCGAAGGCGTTTGATGCAAAAATATTCAATAATGACAGCAAACATCCGAACGGTTGGGGAACGGTTCTCGTCTGTGGGATGAGATTTGGCGGTTCGGAGTATGTTATTCCCAATTACAACACATATCGTTCTGCATATCTGGCGTTGGACATAACTGACCCTGATGATATAGAATTTATGTGGGAAGCAAATGACGAAGACCTTGCTTTTACGACCTGTTATCCGGCAGCAGCAAAAGTTGGCGACAAGTGGTTTTTACTGGCGGGTTCTGGTCCCACTTCGTTCGGCGGAACCAGTTCTCAGCAGAGCGTTCTGTATATTGCAAATGTGGCAGATATCGATGAAAACAGAAAATTCTACGGCTCCAGCAGTGCCCATTTTGCCGACGCTATGCCCGTTGATGTGGATATGGATGGAAATGTCGATGTGATATATATCGGCGAATCATACTGGACAGGTGGTTCCTGGTACGGCAGGATATACAAGGTCCTTACTTATGAAAGTGATGACCTCGATGACTGGACTATGTCAACCTTTATGGATGTTCCTGGTCCAATAACCACAGGTGGTTCCGCTACGATGGACGACCAGAGTAATTTGTGGATATATTTCGGAAGCGGACGCTATTTTTCCGATATAGATGAAGGTGATATGTCCGACCAGTGCTTTTTCGGAGCAAAGGACCCCGATTGGGACGCAGCAAGCAGCGTTGCATATAGCAACCTGATAGACATAACAGATGCGACCATTCAACAGACCGACACTGGAACCTATGTATATGGTTATCATTCGGAGCCGATTTCCTATGATAGTCTTATGGTGGAACTCAAAGGGGCGCCTGGCTGGAAGATGACATTGACAGATGGCGAAAGAGTTATCAATAGACCTCTTATTATCGGTGGCGTGGTGTTCTTCACCACATTTATCCCGAACGATGACCTGTGTTCCTTCGGCGGAATATCAAATCTCTACGGCATAGATTACAGAACGGGCGTTCCTGGTGAAACGAGTATTCTCGGTATGGATTCGGACGGATGGCTATATGAATTTGTGGAACTTGGTCAGGGCGTTCCTTCTGCGCCTGCCGCTCACATCGGCATAACGGACGAGGCGATGATTGTCGTGCAGTTGTCAACTGGTGCAATCGCACAGAAGGGCGCATCCGTGAACTCGCCAAAGAGTAAGGGTTTGTTCTGGCGAGGAAAGTAAATAACATTCCCTTTGTTTGTGTGTTTTGCAGGCGATGGATTTTGAAAATCGGGATGGTCGATGAGATGACGGGAAGGTGTGAACAAAGGATAGAATGAATAAATAATTGTTTTCATTGTATATTGAAGACAGGAGGAATAGTATGAAATACGCATTGGTATTATTATTGCCCATAGTGATTTTCTCACAGGTTCCCATCCTTGGGGTTCAAAACAGCGGAGAACGGACTTATGGCATTGGCTTCACAAATCTCGGCGAGGATACGGAAATAGTTATGCAGAGCAATAAGGACACCGTCTTCACTCTCGACGATGAGGTGCTTGATATCAGACCTGATAAAATTGCGTTGAGTGAAATGTATTACCCAATTGACAGTGATAACATAGTGGCTGTTGGTATGAATGGAAAGGAGATTTCTCTGGAAGAGGTTCCAATAAAGGCGACTGTCAGGGCAAGGCTCATTAAAAGAGGCGATAAAGCCTATGTCGTTCGCATAAGGGTATTGAAAGGACCATCCGAATATTGATTTAAAGATGTTGACTTCGTCAAGAATTGTGGTATGTTGATATTGAACAACTTCTCAATTGGAACTGCTCTGGGCATCTGGATGCTAATCAACTTTTTCAGCGATGAGGGCAAGGAATGGTTTGAAGAAGGAGCATCTCAACCCCCTGCACCGTCAGCGGCATAGGAATACTATTTTATTCTGGTCGCAGCGAAAATAAAAAGGCACCTTTCGGGATGCCTTTTTGCAATTTATGTGCGATAAAAAATTATTTTTCAAGTTCCGCACGAATTTTTCCCGCAATTTCCTTCATTATCTTTGAAGATTCAGCATCGGGGAACATCCACACGAATGGTTTTCCCATCTCGCCGCTTTCCATAATTGCCGGTTCTATCGGAATACTGCCGAGGAATGGAACTTTCATCTCTTCTGCGGCTTTTTTCCCGCCGCCAGATTTAAAAATATCGGTTCTCTTTCCGCAGTGCGGACAGATAAAACCGCTCATATTTTCAACGATGCCGAGAACTTTTACGCCGATTGTCTGCGAAAATTTTACCGTCTTTCGCGCATCTAAAAGCGACAAATCCTGCGGCTGCGTGATGATAACCGAGCCGTCCATCTCGGGAAGAAGCTGTACCGCAGAAAGTGGTTCGTCGCCTGTGCCTGGCGGAGAATCGATTACCAGCCAATCGAGTTCGCCCCAATCTATATCGCCGAGAAATTGCTTTATAGCTTTCATTTTCAAAGGACCGCGCCATATCACAGGCTGGTCGGAATCCTGAAGCAATGACGCCATAGTGACAATTCTGACACCACCCTTCTCGATGGGCTTTATGGAATTATCGGGGTTTATGGTCATCTGCAAGCCTTCGATGCCCGTAATTCTCCCCTGCGATGGCCCGTGAATGTCGATGTCGAGAATCCCTGCGGAATCGCCATCAGCAACGAATGCGTAGGCAAGATTGGCGGCAAAAGTGCTCTTGCCAACTCCACCTTTACCGGAAATCACGAGAATCTTGTGTTTGATTTTCGCCATCCGTTCGCGGATTTTTCTATCCTCGTCGCCCTGACCGGGAAGATTGGTCTTGATATTCTGAACCATAATTTTGCCTCCTGTTTATGAGTATATGATTATAATTAAAAATCATCATCGGGCAAGATTTTTATAGAAATTTATCTGGAGGGATTTTCCATTTATCAATCTGGCATAAAAAGGCATCAGGATTCCCCATAAACGCCCATATTTCGATATTTTTCTATCCTCTTTCTGATAAGTTCGTCCTTCGGGATGTGGATTAGTTTTTTCATTTCCTCAATAATTGCTTCTTTCACTATGTTTGCGGCGCTTTCGTAGTCCGAATGAGCGCCTCCTGGTGGTTCGGGCAGAATTTTGTCTATCACGCCGAGTTCGAGCAGGTCTTTTGCGCCCACCTTCAGCGCATCTGCGGACTGCTCTGCGAATGCTCTGTCTCTGAACAATATTGCGGCGCATCCTTCGGGGGAAATCACGGAATACCAGGCATTTTCGAGCATCATAGTAATATCTCCAACGCCGATGCCCAGCGCTCCGCCGGATGCTCCTTCGCCAATTATTGTGATTATGATGGGGGTTTTCAGCCGTGCCATCTCTCTGATGTTGCGGGCAATTGCTTCTGCCTGTCCTCGCTCTTCCGCACCAATGCCAGGATATGCGCCTGGCGTGTCGATGAATATCACCACAGGCAGATTGAATTTTTCGGCGAGTTTCATCGCGCGCAGTGCCTTGCGGTAGCCTTCTGGATGCATCATTCCAAAGTTGCGCTTGATGTTTTCAGTGGCATCGTGTCCCTTCTGCTGACCAATAATTACGCATTTTATCTCATCGATTGTGGCGAACCCGCAAACAACGGCGGGGTCATCGCGAAAATTTCTGTCGCCGTGAATTTCTATAAAATCGGTCGCGATTCGTTCCACATAGTCAAGTGTGTATGGTCGTTTTGGGTGGCGTGCCACCTGAACTCGCTGCCAGCGGGTGAGATTTTTGTATATATCCACCTTTAATTTGTTTAGTTTTTTCTCGAGTGCCAGAATTTCGCTCTCAAGATTGACACCATCCTGCGAAGCGATTGAACGCATCTCGAGTATTTTCTTATGCAGGTCAACTATGGGGCGTTCAAAATCCAATATGAACTCTATCGGCATAAAGAATTCTCCTGTTTATTTTCAAAAATATAATTTTCTCATAAGAATTTACAAGGCAGAATTTTTATGATATAATTTTTTCTGTTCTGAAAGAGTTATGGTTTCTGCACGCACGGCGGCAGGCGTGGGTTGAAATCGATTGTCAAACTTACCCTATGGACATAGTCTATCGATGACATAACAAAGGCATAATCCACCGAAAATCTCGAAATCCTCAATCCTGCTCCCGCAGTGAACTGGTCTCTGTCGAGTCCGATGCGGGGAAAGAAATGTTCCCACAGCGAAAGTTCCAGCCCGAGATGTGGGTCAATCGTTATCGGGTCTATTGATATGAGCGACGATTTTGAAGCGCCTTCAAACCTTATTTCCAGGTCGCCAGTTGAAAGCAACGACATTGTATTTTTTCTGTTTAGAAAAA
Organism: bacterium; assembly: GCA_021161555.1. Taxonomy (GTDB): domain Bacteria; phylum UBP14; class UBA6098; order B30-G16; family B30-G16; genus JAGHAI01. The sequence continues at coordinate 4,234 of JAGHAI010000194.1, read as the reverse complement.
TTTTGTATGCTGCGCCAGCCCGAAGCGACGGCAGTTTACTCTCCGAATAACCTGTGCTCCAGTTTAGGTGAGTTCCCGTGACATCGAGAACGGAAAGCCCCAGCGTGAGATTTTTGGAGGGAACGAACCTTATGCCTATATCGGCGCCAAAGCCATAGTTCGTATATCCGCCTATGTTCTGATAGACGATTTTTCCAGCAAGTCCCCAGGCGATTTTCCTGCTTACGGGAAAAGCCGCTCCGCCGATGAGTGCGTAATCGCCTTCGGAACGCATATCCACTGCCGAAGCATCCACCGGTTCGCCAGGGTCCCAAACACCATTTCCTTCGCCTTCGTCTCCCGTTCCAGGAATTCCGTCAGGACCGTAATCGTAAAAACCGTCTTCTCTGGTGAATGGAATCTGGTCTGTCCCCATACGCATAACCGATGCGGCAATGTATGCTCCCCAGAGTTTATCCTTATATGCAAGTGCGTCGAGTTGATACATATTGTCGTACATAGCGGAGTGCATCATATAGATTTGTGGAATGTTGTTCCACGCCACAGAGGCAGGATTCCACCAGAATGCAGAGGCATCATCTCCTGCGGCAGTATATGCTCCGCCTAAACCCGCCGCTCGAACGCCAATCCCAACCTCGAGAAATTCCGCAACATATTTCCCGGCATACGCGGGGAAAAATTGCAGCGTTATGATTAAAACGAACAAAGCCCTTTCAACTTTCATCTCTTACCTCTCGATTAACAATATAAGATAAAGTGTAAAAAGTCAAACGCCAAATGGAAGATGTATTAAAAGTTTTCGTTTTTGTTTGACAACCTTCTTTCAGATTTCGACATTACCGATATGAACTTCTACTTAAAAAATTTCGGCTGCCGTTTAAATCAGTATGAGGGGGATGTTATTGCGGAAAATCTTGCCGGCGCTGGTTTTTCCCGCGCAGCAGATTTCCATAATGCCGATGTCATCATCGTCAATGGCTGCACGGTTACTGCGCGGGCTGACCAGAAAGTGAGGCAATTTATTCATAAAGTTCGGCGGGAAAATTCTTCTGCAAGACTTATCCTGACAGGATGCACAGCAGAAGCGATAGTAAAAAAATTTTTAAAAAAAATCCCCGGTGTGGAAATCCTGCCGAAGAGGTGGAGATATGACATTGCAGGATTTCTAAAATCATCGCCAGGAACTGAATACACCGATTTTCCGGATGCAGGTGGCGTTGAAATTGTTCGTGCCCGGGCGAACCTGAAAATTCAGGATGGATGTGATAAAAGGTGTGCATACTGCATCGTTCCACTGGTGCGCGGCAATTCCCGGTGCAGGAACGCTGATGATATCGTGAAGCAGGTCAATCATCTGGTTGCCGCAGGATTTAAGGAAATAGTTCTCACCGGAGTTGACATCGGCGTGTGGCACGACAGTGAGATGCGATTGCCCGGTTTGTTGAAAAAAATTCTCGCACAAACCGACATCTTCAGACTTCGACTGTCGTCCATAGAGCCACCGGGCATCACCGATGAACTGATAGGGATAATTTCATCGGAGGAAAAAATTGCGCCTCATCTTCACATTCCGCTTCAGTCGGGCAGTGAAGATGTCCTTTCATCGATGATGCGACCCGCATATAATCCCTTCGATGTCCTCGAGCGCGTTGAGGCAATAAGAAAGATGCGCCCCGAACTTTGCATTGGAACGGATATAATCGTTGGTTTTCCCACGGAAAAGGACGAGGATTTTACAAAGACTGTGGAACTTCTCACCACCGGTGAGATTGCCTATGCACACCTGTTCCCGTTCTCTCCGCGCCCTGGCACTGCTGCCGCAAATTTGAAAAGGCTCGACGGCAAAATCATCGCGGAGAGAATGAAAAATCTGCGGGAAATTGATAGACGGAACAGAGAAAATTTTGCCAGAAAATTTGCGGGGCAGTATTTTGACATCGTCGTCGAGCAAGTGCGCGGCGGCTATGTTTTTGGGCATACAGCGAATTTCTTAAAAGTAAAAGCAAAAGGCAGTGCCAACAGAAGAGAAGTGGCGAAGATACTTGCAAAATCATCGGGAACAATGCAAATTATCGGCGAGGTAGTTTAGTTTATGAAAAGGTTTTTGACATACTGGTCGAATACATTTTACGAGGCTTTCCGCAGTGCGATGCGCTCACTCTGGGCACAGAAATTGCGCTCCGCTCTCACACTCCTATCAATCCTGATTGGTGTGATGACGATAATCGTTCTCGTGTCGGTGATAAGCGGTCTAAATCATAAAATTGCAGGGGAATTTGCAACTCTGGGAACAAATGTTCTTTATGTCTCACATCGCCCCTGGACGAGCAGCGGAAAGGACTGGCATAAATGGCGGAACGCACCGCCCATAGGAATTCGTGAACTCAACGCGATGGAAATGCTCACGCTGGCGGATAAAGTCGTTCCGTCCGTAAGAAAGGGAGCAAACGCAGGATATAAACAGAACACTATGGACGCCACCGTGTATGGAGTTTCCTGGGAATATCCCGATGTGAGAAAACTCGACATTGAATATGGAAGATTTTTTTCCTTCGGAGAGGATAAGAAGGGGCGTCCTGTTTGTGTGCTCGGATGGGAAGTTTTTAAAAATCTTTTCGGAAATTACGATGATGCAACTGGAAAGTGGATTAAAATCGGAACAATTTCATTCAAGGTCGTCGGCGTCATCAAAAAGCAGGGGCAATCTCTCACAATAAGCACGACGGATGGAAACATTTATATTCCATTCAATGCTTTTCTTCACAATTTTGGCAGGCGCAGAAGTATGTCGATTCTCGTTTCTGCTGAAAACCCACAGCAGGTTGACGAACTTCGCGAGGAAATTCGTTCGAAGATGAGAGCGATAAGAAAATTGAAGCCCTGGCAGGAAGACAATTTCGCCATAAACTCGCAGGATATGCTCCTGGATGAGTATAACAAGATAACCCGAATATTGTGGGGGGCGATACTCGCTGTCGCGGGACTTTCGCTTCTCGTGGGCGGCATTGGAGTTATGAATATTATGCTTATCACAGTTACGGAAAGAACGCGCGAGATTGGCGTGAGAAAAGCGCTGGGAGCAACCCGAACTCACATACTCGGTCAATTCTTACTCGAAGCGCTCTCTCAATGCTGGCTTGGCGGAACAATCGGATTTCTCGCCGGCGTGCTGATACCTTATGTCATATCAAAAATCGTTCCGCAACTTCCTTTTGCCCTGTCGTGGAGCGCCGTCGCTGTGGCAATTATATTCACGACAATCGTGGGTGTTTCGTTCGGGATGTATCCTGCATACAAAGCGGCAAAACTTTCACCTGTGGAAGCATTGAGATATGAATGAGTTTCTGCCTTCAATTTAGATTTTTTTAAAATTTAAAATTTCCATTCGGGAGGAAATACTATGGAGAGAAGGATTTCGCATATTACATATCAAGATTTTTCTGCGCTTGTTCCTGCGCGGATAAAGTCTGTATTGCTGCCGGTGGGGACGATGGAAGCGCACGGATGCACAAATCTGGGAACCGACATAACGATTCCAGAATATTTGTGTTCTCAATCCCAATCCCGCGCCGATGTTGATTTACAAAGATGGAGAAGGCGAACCCGTTTTCGATGTCGTTCTGGCAAAAAAATATGCCGATTCGGTCGTCGAATTTCTTGCAAATTACATAGATGATGTCCTTAAAATGTGGGAAAATCATCTATAATGGCGATATGGCGGAAAAGGACAACGATTAAAATTTATTTCCAGTCCCTTTAAAAGCGAGAATCAGAATTTCGACATTTTTTGAAAATTTTGTCTGTAAAAGACAGACGAGAGTTCAAACTATGCAAAAAATTATCTTGACAAATGGATGTTAGCCCCTTTTTATAATTAAAATTCTGGAGGATGATTGCGATGAGAGAGAAGATACATCCCAAATATTATGTCGCAAAAGTGACCTGTGCCTGTGGTAATACCTGGTATGTCGGTTCAACCAAGAAGGAAATCCGCGTGGAAATATGTTCCGCGTGTCATCCGTTTTACACGGGCAAACAGAAAATGGTCGATACGGCAGGAAGGGTGGAACGATTCAAGAGGAAATACGGCATAAAGGATTCCACTCGCGAAGCGATTAAGAGAAAGAAGTAAAAAGTCGAAATCCTGTATGATTAACCATCAAGGCATCTCGTCGATATGTCGGGACGCCTTTTTATTTAGTTCGATATGAAAGTAAGACTCATAAACTACACG
>JAGHAI010000183.1 GCA_021161555.1 bacterium | reverse complement strand
TTGCGGAGATTTCGCAAGATAAAAGCTGAGATGGAGGAAATTGATTTGTCGAAACATGCTATATTTTTAGTAGTTTCGGCTGACAACAGCGGAATTGCAGATAAGAGCAATAAAAAACATAAAACACATAGCATACGGAATAAAAGATTTACAATACCTGAAATTGCTCGCCATTAAAGCATTCTATTAACCAACTTTTTATAACAAGAATCAAAATTTCAAAACCAGGGTGGATACCATATTGGTAAGGAGTCCACCTGGGTAAGAAATTTTCCTTGCATAAAAATTTATTTTTCTTAATTTTTTAATAAAATGGAAGTAAAAATCAAGGAGGGGAATATGCTGCCCAAAAATTTATTGTTTGTTTTTATTTTGCTGCTCGTTTCCCTATGTTTCTCCATTCCACACCAGATAAACTATCAGGGCAAGTTGACGAATTCATCAGGTGTGGGGATTGATGGAACGGTCAGCATAGAGTTTCGGATTTACAATGTATCGAGTGGTGGTTCGTATTTGTGGAACGAAGTTCACGGAACGGTATCAGTCACCAGGGGGCTTTTTGATGTTGTTTTGGGCGAGACGACGCCAATCGACCTTTCCTTTGATGAGCAGTATTATCTCGAACTGGTGGTCAATGGTGAAGTATTATCGCCTCGCATTCCCTTGAATTCTGTTGGTTATTCTTATCGTTCCGAAGTTTCCGATTCTTCCATAATAACGGCGCAGTCCTATTCGTCGCACTATTCGGATTCCACAGGTGCGGTTTCGTGGAGCGACATTTCTTCGGTTCCCGTGGGCTTTGCCGATGGAGTGGACGATGTTGACGACGCTGACAATGTCGTTGGGAACGAAGTTGTCAATGGTCTTTCTTTCGATAGTGGGACTGGCGATTTGTCCCTGACGCAGAGTGCTGGCACTTCGCCTTTAACTGTCAATCTTGATGGTCGATATCTCACCTCTGAGGTTGACGGAAGTATTGGCAATGAACTTATCACTTCCTTCACCTGGACCGATTCTCGGGATTCTCTTCAGATAACAGAGGCAGGGGTTACGAGATATGTTACGATAGACAATGAGGCTGACGACCTTTCGGATAATGTGATTTCCGACTTGTTGGATGTTTCTTCCACGGCGCCATCTTCCGGAGAAGTTTTGAAGTGGAACGGGACGGCGTGGGCGCCGGCTTTTGACGACACAGGTTCGGGAGGAGGCATAACTGCTGGGCAGTGGCATCCGACGGCGAGTTATATTTATCCTGACAGCGTTGGAGATGCTTCGGGTCGTTTTGTCAGAATATATAATGAGGGTCGTCTTCGAGCGGATGCTTCATCAGGCATTGTTGCTGGTGAAGGAGTAATTCGTGGTGATGTATCGGGCACGGTTTGGGGAGCGCTGGGTTATTATGATGGGACGAATTATTATGCGGGTCATTTCTACGGTGATGTCGATATAGTCAATTCAGGCGACCTCTATATTTCGGGTCAGATATACGACGGCGATGCTTCTGACCCTGATGTCAACATAGGTGAGGATTTGGCAGTAGCAGGAGACATCAGCGGGAATGGTGATTTGGACATATCGGGAGCGGCGACGATAGATGGTTCTGCATCAATTGGCGGTGGCGCAGGCGGCGGGACGCTCAATATGAATATGAACCGCATAGTTCAGGTATCTGACCCTACGGCGTCGCAGGATGCCGCAACCAAGAACTATGTCGATGCTAACTTCTCTCCGCTTGGACACAATCATAGTCACAATTCGCTAACGGGTATTCAGGGCGGTTCATCAGGGGAATATTATCATCTTACGCAGGCTCAGTATGATGCCCTGACCAATGCGGATGGTTCGACAGATGACGCTTCTGCACAGCACAATCACGACGGGAGATACTTTACACAAACGCAGTTGCAGACGGGAGATGGTTCTGCGCCAAATGTGGGGAACAATTATGTCAGCTGGGAAAATCTCGTCGATGTCCCATCGGGACTTGCTGACGGAACGGACGATGTAAACACATACACAGCGGGACAGGGCTTGACGGAATCCCCATCGCTTACATTTAATGTCGGCGCAGGAAATGGAATATCGGTCGCCGCAAATTCCGTCGCTATAGACAACAGCTGGTTCAGCGGAGATGCGACCGTCAGCAGCGCAGGTGTAATCACAATTCAGGACGATGCAGTTCAGGCATCCGACCTCGATTTCGGCAGCGGCGCCGACCAGATAGATGCTGCGGACATACCGTATTATTCTGGTCACGATTGGAACTGGCTCGACCCCGACCCGGACCAGGTGGAAGGAGCGCTTGATTCTCTTGCCAGCAAAATTGAAAGCATCGTCGCTGGCGGAGGTGAACCAAATCAAACGATAACCACGGGAGCAGGATGCACCGGTGCAGAAGACGGAACTACTGGCGATGTTACCATCGATGTCGGGGCAGGAACTGGCATCACCGTCAATGCCACTTCTGTAAGTATCGATGAGTCCTGGTTCGATGGTCAATATATCGAATTGACCGATAACTTCGGCGGGGATGTTTCGGGAACTTACGATAACATTCAAATTGGCAGTGGTGTCATCGGCAGCAACGAAATCGACGACGGACTGACATTCGTAAATGTTCAGAATAATCTTGGCACACATCAATTCTATGTTGCCGATAGCAATACGGCTCTTCGTTTTGAGGGAACTGGATACGCTTCTGTGAGCTTCGACGCTTCCACTCACCGTGTTATAATTAACGCCGCTGGCGATGGCACCGGCACGGATGACCAGACATTGTCGGAAGTATTGGCAGAAGGCAATTCGACGGGCGGGCTGACAATCGTCGACAATACGGATAACGAAGTCGATATCAACGATGCCCTGTCGGTGAATGGAAATCTCACAGTTTCCGATGGAAATGCAATTTATGTGGATAACATATACGGCGAAGGTTCCGCTTCGGATGTGAACTTCGGCGACAATATCGATGTCAACGGCCACTATATTTTCAACTCGAGTTCTTCTTACGACGGCAGGGTTGCATTTAACGACAACATCGTTCCTGTGAGTTCCGGCGTTCAGGATTTGGGCAGTGCTTCATATCGCTGGGATGATATTTACCTCGGCTCATCTTCGGTTATAAACATCAACGGCGATGCGGGTTCCAGCGGCGAAGTTTTAAAAATAAATGGTTCGGGAAACATATATTGGGGTTCCGATAATACTGACGATGCCGATGCAGATAATACCAACGAGCTCATCACCTCTTTTACCTGGACCGATTCGCGTGATTCTCTTCAGATAACAGAGGCAGATGTTACGAGGTATGTGACGATAGACAACGAAGCGGACGACCTTTCTGATAATG
>JAGHAI010000233.1 GCA_021161555.1 bacterium | reverse complement strand
CTTATTGAACAGGCGAGTAAAGTAGAACTGGCTTATGCCGGCACAGACAGAGTGGAAATCGAGCGCTATTCGACCCGTCAGCGGACAAAAATTCCGCTAATAGGTTTTCGTGGCTTATTGCGATATGAGGGAAAAATTTCAAAATTCAGCGAAATACTCGATGCCGGTGCTCATATCCACATCGGAGGTGCCACGGCATTTGGCTTCGGAAGATTAAAAATTATTTGATAAAATTCTATTCATTTTAAGCCCGGTCTATACTTTATCACCTTACCCAGAAATAATGGGAAATATTTTATAATTGCCGTCGCCAAAGCTAACCGTCAACAAGTTAAATAGTAATTTACGAGTAGAAAAAGTTTTGTTTCCGCGTTCCATTTTATACGATAAATTGGAATAACATTTCGAAGAAAATATTACTATTAAAAAAATCTGTTTTTTCCCATTGTTCCATATTTGTGTCAATTTCTTGTCGAAATATACAAAATTATGCGGAACAAATGGAATAGACAGAATGTTCAGAAAGTCAATCTTCAATGGGAAAATGCAAAATAATTTTATTTGATTATCGATAAATTTTGCCTCTCAATTGAAGCATTGTGGAACAAAAATAACGGTGAAAGAAAGCGAAAAATCCCTCCTCACCTCATTAGCAATATCTTTTTAGTGTATGTCTTCCTTCCCACATTCAGGGAGACGAGATATATTCCTGGTGTGAACTTTGACAGGTTGATGGTATATTCACTTCTGAAAGAACTTAGCTTTTCGTAATCCACAAGTTGACCGCGGATGTTGAAAATGCTTATGCTCCCTGTATTAGCTGCTGGGAGACTGATAGTGGAGCGAGATAGAATTGTTTATCGAAACGATTTTATTTCGTGCAATCAGGAATCATCTTACGGTAGTTTAATTCTCGCCCAGAGTGTAAGTTTTAATGTATAATCACCATCGGCGGATAGCGATGTCGGAGAAACGAACTGCAGCCACAGGTTTTCCGTGTCGCCTGCGGGTACATTTTCGCCGCCGGTCCCGAAAATATTTTCCGAAGCCCAAAGCAGAGTTCCTCTTACGAAATCCCGCGAAGGCGAGAAAGCAGGCGGAACAGCAGAATCATTGAACTGTGCCCGCAAAACGAACTTATCCGCACCTGATAGATAACCCCACGAAAATCCACCGCCGTCGGACAGTATCAGACCGAACTGAACGGGCAGTGTGGAATTATTGGTGATTACAATTTCGTCGCCGGATGACATAGTGGCTGTCTGGTCGAGCCACATCGTATCGGGTATATTCCACGCGTTCGACGAAAGATTTATGCTCAATAGAACGGTATCGCCGGCGTAATTTGCAGTGAAAGAGTGTGATGTATCTACTATCACAACCCTCTGCGAATCAGTCGGTCCGTCAGCCCAGCCTGTGAAAGTGTAAAGACTGCAATACCACGCCACATCGTGTCCGCTCACAGCAATGTTCACTGTGCTGTCTTCGAATGCCCAGAACAGCGCCGAATCGCCGTAGAAAACATTTCCATCAATGTTAATTGAGCCGTAATCTTCGGCAGGATTTTTCGCAACGGCTATTGCAAATTGCTTTAAATACATTGCGGAGAGACTTTCCGGCGAAGTTATCGTGATGCTGCGGGATGGCGATGAGAAGCCGTCGCCCCAGCCCACAAATTTCCATCGCCTGTCGGACGAAATGTAATCATCGACGGAAACCGAGATGTTGTGAGAACTGCCCGAAAGCCAGTAGTCATCATATCTGCTACGATGAGTGTATGCTGAATCATCTATTGAAAGCACGCCCAGAGTTTCTGCAGGAATTTTTGTTATGATTGAGCGATACGCGGGCAAATAATTTGCCACTGCCCCGATATCCGAAGTAATCGGAAGGGAAATCGTATCGGTTCCGCCGACATTCCAGCCAGTAAATATGTATGCGCTGTCTCCATCCGAAATCGTGTCAATCGTAGATACCGCCACCTGAACTGTGTCCCCTGTTTTCCGCCACACGAAGAGACTGCCGACATCCGTGTATGTCCCGCCGTCGATGAAAATCCATCCCTGTGAGTGATATGGAGATTTTTTCAAGACTAACCTTGCGCCTCGTTCGTAGTTCGCAAGTGCGGAATATGAATTGTCCATTGTTATGCTGGTTGCGGGCGAATTTTCGTCGCCGAATGGCGCTCCCGAAGGCGAACTCGTCCAGATGTCGAAGAAGTAATGCGTCGCATCGGATGATACAACTTCACCTTCGGCGGATATATCTGCCGTGCTGTCGGCGAAATACCATCCATCGCCGAGCGTCGATGGAATTGCGTCTCCGCAACCGATTGCGGAAACCGTCAGAAGATACTGGTCGAGCCACTGCCACGACAGGGAAGCGGTATCGGTTATCGTAATTGAAGCATAATTTGAGTTTCCATCTGCGGGGGAAATACCGCCAGTCCCATTCCAGCCGACGCAGATATGGCGGGAATCGCTGCCTGTGTATATGGTAGATTCCACAGATGCCTCGATAATTTCGCCGGGCGCGCACCACACAGTTCCCGCAGGTGCAGGATTCCCGTATGGAGATGAAATATACAGCGGAAGCAGTCCGTTCCACTGCCAGAATATTGCACCAGCACCGGAAAGCGCAATCGATAATGTGTCCGTCGTTCCATCTGCGATTGTTCCTGCGCCGATAAATCCTGTGCAGTATTTTCGGTTTTCGTCGTCGGGGCTTCCCGCAGATGCGAACAGTGTATCGTCTGCCGAAAGCCAGTATGTTCCCACGCCAGGCGCGGGAGAACCATAGTTTTCATCGTTGAAAATTCCCGCCGCAACCTGCCTGATGTAGTTCGCCACAAGATTTGTATCTGACGAAACGAGAATCTGACGATTGGATAGGGTATCGCCGTCCGACCAGCCTGTGAAGACGAATCTCTCTCCTGCTGCGCCTGAAATAGTGTCGAAAGCGACAACCTGATGAACGCTTCCGCCTGTCCAGGTGGATGAATACGGCGATGCCTCGTCAACTCCGTCCACAGCAAGCGAGCAGCCGCACGATGTCGAAATGTTCACGGCAAAGGAGAGGGTCGGGATGAAAATCGCCGGCACGGTTCCCGCATCTGAAATATTATGTTTGAGCGAATCGCATCGTATCCAGCACATTTGCGGCGATGGAAGAACGCGCAGCTTGACGAAGAACAGTGTTTCAGGCGGGTCGATGACAATTTTTGCCGATATTCGCCCAAAAACCTTCACGCAGGAGTCCATATCGGTTCCATTGAGAACTCCCCAACTTATAGCGGCGTTCGTCAAATCCACATAGTCGAGAACCGACGAATCGAAGCATATTCGCATTTCGATGGAGTCCATACCCATTATCTCGTCGTTGTATAGAATTATCGGGACGGCGATTGTGTCATCCTCATTTCCCGTAATCGTGTCGTAAGGTGAAACTTCAAACGGGGAATACACTGCAACAGCGCTCTCGGGAGACATCACGGTGAAGGAGAATGGATTTTCGTCAGAGTCGATTGTTCCTTCCCAGTGCGAAAAATGATACCGCTGTGTTCCGTCGAACGCCACGCTTTCAGCGGAAATCGTATCGTCTTCGCCGCGATTGACATATTTTTCTCCAGAAATTTCAGGCACCGCAGAACCACAACCAGAATAGGAGAGATTTACAAAATACATCGTATCCCACAGTGCCGATATCGACTTAATTGTGTCGATTACGATTTCTCCGTGATTTGAGAACGAAGAGAAATCGCCAGTCCATCTGCGGAAGACGAATCTGCTTCCCGCGCTGTCAATTGTATCGGGATTGACGGAGAAATGAGCCGTATCGCCCTGCCGGTAAAATCCTTCGCCGGCGATTGTTCCGTGTTCTGACGATATGTTGAGCGCAAAAAATTTGTTCCACAGGGCATTTTCGATGATAGGCTCGTTGATTGTTGCTGTGGCAGGATTGCTGACTCCCGAATAGGAACCAGTTCCAATGCCTTCCCATCCGACGAAAGCACGATACGATTCGTCGGGAACAATTTCCATAGAGTCGGGCTCCACGCCGAATTGAACCACATCTCCGGAATAATACCATCCACCGCCGAAGGGAATGCCATAGGGCGAAACAACATCGAGCATAAATTCATCTCGCCATACTGCGGATACAGAAATGGGTTCATCACCGACGATGATTTGAAGCGGGTTTTCGGCTATTGTGTCCCCATTGAAAGCCCAGCCGACGAAGATGTGTCGCATCCTTCCCACATATACAGTTTCGGGAGACATCGTCAGAGTTGCGGTATCTCCGATGCCGTAAAATCCTTCGCCGTCAGGGGTTCCCCAGCCGCCGCCTATTGAGATTCGCACGAACCTCTGCCAATTCGCAAATAGTGTCCCTGGCGATGAAATGTCCAGATAGAAATCGGATGCGCCTGTATCGACGATTCCATTCCAGCCGGCAAATTCCAAAGAAACGACGCCGGCAGAATCAATGACAGTCGGCGAAATTGAAATGTGAGCCGAAGCGCCATCCTCATACCAGCTTTCACCCGATGCTGTTCCATAAGAACTTGCGATTTTCAGGAAGTATTCCGTGTTCCATTCGGCGTCGAGGTCGACAGGACTGTTCACCGCAAAGGTGAATGGATTTGCCGAAGAGGAAATCGTTCCCGACCATCTCTTGAATGTAAATCGAACCGTTGAGGTGGATTCTATTGTGGTCGGTGTGCATTCGACTGTGGCGGAATCTCCGTCTGCATACCATCCGCTGCCGGTGGCGGCGCCCCTCGTGGTGGAAACATCTACGAAATATTCCGCGTTCCACTGCGCCGTTTCGACCACAGGTTCGCTCATAACGGCGAAGTTGTGTGATTCTGCGCCTGTATATGAGCCGGTGCCAGTGCCAGTCCATCCGGCAAATGTGAAACGGGAAGTCCCATCCTGAATAAATGTCTCATCCAGTCCAAAAAGTGCGCTGTCGCCCGCGGAATACCATCCACCGCCGAAACCAGTTCCGTGTTCCGTCTCGACCCTGAGGCGGTAAAGAGCACCGAAGTGCGCCGTAAATGTATCGGGAGCGGATGCCGAGACAGAATGACTTCTCTCGCCGCCATCCGACCAATTATCGAATACGAGAACTTCATCGCTGGATACAGGAATGGAAGGTTGAACCGAAATGGTGTGCTGTTCGCCAGGAAACCACGCTACCGAACAGGGGGATGCGCTCCATACACCATCCACGATGACAAAGCTCGTTCCCGGTGCGTCTGAACGAATGACCACAGGAATGGCATCACCGACGAATACACCAGAAATTCCACCGAAAGCACCGGAAAACGAATAGGTGAAGTGGTCGCACCACATCTGTCCCGCACCGCTGTTGTTCACGATGAAATTCACGAACATCAATGTCTCAGGCGGAGGGATGTATGTGCTCGTCACACTGGCGAATATGACTATACTGTCCCCCTGAGGCGTTCCAGAAATTGAACCCCAGTCTATGCCGTCGTGGTTTTCTTCAACACCGATGTAGTTCAGGAGTGCAATAGGATAGAACAGCGAAAACTGCACCGACCATACATTTGTGAGCGCATCGTTGTAAAGGATAATCGGGATGTGCAGAGTTTCCGCAATTGCGCCGGTAATTTCATCCTGCGGGGAAACTTCAAATTGCGTGTAGTGTGCTGTGATTGTCCTGTTCGTATCCACCACGACCGCCGCGGCGTTGCTCATACTATCGGTGAAATCGCCGCCTGACCAGTGAGTAAAGCGATAGCGCACAAGCGCATCATACACTATATCCTGTGCGAATATATCCACAGTATCGTAGACGGGATGGTATCCTTCGCCAGAAATTTCGGGCGTTGCAGAGGCATCTCCGCTGTCGTCTATGGCGAGATAGAATTCCCGCTCCCACTGCGCCGTTTCCGTGATTGGTTCGAATATGTGGATAAAGGCAGAATCATCGTCGCCGGAATATGAGCCTTCGCCCGTTCCGAGCCATCCCGAAAAATGCCATCTCACGCCGTCTGCTATATATTCCGTATCAGGCGAGATGAAAATCAGAACTTCATCGCCCTCTTCGTTCCATCCCGACGGAGATGCCGTTCCGTGCCCGCCGTTATCGACATTTAAAAAGTATTCAGTCGTCCACAGCGCGCAGAGTGATTCGGGTTGATTTACGACAAAAGCAAATGACGAGTCGGAAATGGCGGAATCCAGCCCAATCCATCTATCGAAGTGGAATCTTATTTCCGCTGTGGAATCGATAAGCACAGGCGTGAGGGTGGTGAGGGCAGTGTCGCCCTCATAATACCATCCATCGCCTGTGGCTGTGCCTCTTTCAGCGCAGACATCGATTTTATATTGCAGTTTCCAGTTCGCTACGAGCCGTTTTGCAGACTTCATCAATATTCCAATGGGGTTTGCCGTCGAAGTGGTGTCGCCAGTCCAACCTGTGAAGATTGCTCTTACATCGTCCGATATGTTCAGTGTTTCCTGCGTAACTCCCGCAAAGGCGACCTCCCATTCATTATAAAAGCCTTCGCCCCATACAGCGTCGAAGTCGCTGACGATGTCGAGATAATACCGCGTATTCCACACAGCGTCGAGTGTTTCAGCATCGTCAACGACAAGGATAAATGGATTTTCAGAGGACGACGAGGTTCCCGTCCAGCCGCCGAAAATTCTCTGTATGCCGTCGTCGTATATCGTTTCCGCTGGAACACTCACAATTGCACTATCTCCCTGATGATACCATCCTTCACCTTCGCTTTCCCAATAGGCACAATTCACCTTCACGAAGAAGAATGTATCGTAAACAGCGGCGAATGTCGTGTCCGATACGATATTCGCATAGAAGGTCTTCGTATCATTGTGCGTCCATCTGTTGAAAATAAATTTTTCCCCTCCTGCAACAACAATCGATTCGGGGGCTGAAACCCTGTGGGTGGAACCAAATACCGCAACAGTGTCGAATGGCGAGGATTTTTCCGCATCATCCCACCATACGGGTTGTCCAGGCAGGGTCGTCAGATGGATGTTTCTTGTGTGTGCAATTGCGATGTTTCCCGTTCCGCCAGCCACCGACGACAAATCTCCTGATGTGAAAAATATGGATATTTCAGCAATTCCACTGTCTGCGCCCTCAATACAGATGCAGAACAAAGTATCGCCCTCATTGAGGGTGGTTGGCATAGGCGATGTGAGGGTAATGCTGATGTTAAGCATCTCTCCCGTTATCGTGGAATCCCAATCGATGGAAAACTCTCCGCAGGAATCCGGATTTGAGAAATTCAATATGTCCGTTGGAATATCGATGTGTAACTGCGCGGTAGAAGCGGAAATTCCGCCGCCGTGATACAGGACGGGAACGCATCCGGTTTCGCCGATTGCCACTTCACCGTTGGCAGGTGCGATGAATTCGTTCGTATAATGAGCAGTTGCAATTTTATGTCCATCGACGAGAATATGTGTGTGGTGGTTTGTCGAGTCTGTGAATGTTGCCCCGCTCCAGTGATGAAAATACATACTTTCAAACTGTGCTGGTGCGCATATTTCCGCCCATTCGCCCTCGTTGTAAAAACCTTCGCCCTCAATGTTGGGATTGGCGCCCTCACTGGTTAATTCAACGAGATACTGCCTTTGCCAGAGTGCAACTTCGCTAATTGAACCTATCACCGGAATGTGAGCGGGGTTGGCATTTCCAGAATATGCTCCATCGCCCTCACCAGACCACATATCGAACACATATCTAACAGTGTCGCCCTCAATTGATGAAGGGGACACGAAAATTGATGCGGTATCGCCCTCTTTATACCATCCTTCGCCCTCAATATCTCCATATTCGCTTGAAACAGCGACGAAATACTGCGAGGTGTAAATTGCAGTATCGGTGATATCTGAATATACGGCAAGGGAATGTATTCGTCCCGCTCCGCCTGTCCAGTGTGAAAAGTATTTTCTCGCCGAATTTTCCCCCTGATATTGAGGTGCCTCTATCGAAACTAACTGCCCCGCCGGATAATCCGCAGAGAAGGAATCGATGTGTGATGTGCCGTTCACGAGCAATGTGCAGCCCGAACAGGTGTGGAAAGAGATGTGAAAGACACTGCCAACGACAAGAATGCCGTTTGCCCGCGCAGAAGAGGAAATATCGCCGCCGAGACTATCCACAGAGACTGCCGAACTGGAAGATGTATCCCGTGCCACGCATAAAATATTGAATAAGGTATCGCCTTCAGAATATGTTGTGGCAGAACCAGTTCCGTGAAGCACGACATAATTTTCCACAGGATGGTCATCGAAGGATGTGGTGTCAAAAGGGGAAAAGACATCGACAATTCCGCAGAGCCAGTAAGGATAAGACAACCTGACATCTGCGGTGGAAATTGTCATATCCCCCTGAAAGATGATTGGAATGAAGAAATAACATCCTGGTGCGGCGAAGATAGTATCGGGAACGCCGACAACCGAGGAAATTGGTTCATTGCCGTAAACTGCCACAAGATAGTGCGGCTCGTTCATAACGACAGTCGTGCTTTCAGCGAAGATGTCGTCTGCAGCGCCGTCCCAATACTGAAAATAATACCAGATTCCGCCATCCTCGATTGAATCTGGCGCGGTAATTGAAGCGGTATCGCCTTCGAGATACCATCCTTCGCCAGTTATAGATGGCACTGCCGCTCCGCATCCCGAATGCGATGTCGTCAAATGGTGGTGCGCTTCCCATCGAGCCTCCTCAACGATGTTGCCGGACAGCGTCAGCGAGACACAGCTGTCGGTGCCGGAATACGAACCGCCGCCTGAACCAACCCATTCCTGAAAGAGGTAGTAGCTTTCGCCCTCATCGATTGAATCGGCGCAGATGCAGAAATCTACATCAGTTCCGCAGGTGTAATAGGAAATACCGTCCGTCGTGCAGTGTCCAGTGTTCAGCGTGATGCTGCACATTGCATTGAAAATTGCGGTAATTGTCGTGTCGCCCTCAGGAATGAGGGTGCGTCTTCGTAATGAGGGTAAAGTGTCGCTCCACCGGACGAAATCGTATCTTTCTTCGCCGATATATTGCACAGAATCGCAGTCCAGCGACACAGTATCCCACGCGTGCGTCGTTATTGTGTGTGGAAGAACTTGTTCGGAACTGTCTATGATGGCGGTAAGTCCATCGCAGGAGGATAAAATTTGCACTGTTATCGGAATTTTTGCAAATATAATTCCGCTATCGGTTTCAGCAGAGGCGATGTCATCGCCCGGATTTTCGGTTCTTATGATGGTCTTTGAAGCACTGACCGGCATAAATCTGGCGAAGAAAAGGCTGTCCCCAGGCAGGATGTTCAAATTGCCCCAGCAGCGAATTGAAAATCTATCCGACAGAATCGAATATGATATAGAATCCCATCCCGTCGATGCGGGAAGAATTGTTATGGCGGTGAGTTCAGCCGAATTAAATGAGACTTCAACATATATCTGCGATACTGCAAGAGGAACGGGAACATCCACAATGATAGGTATATCAAAATGGCTGCCAGGAACGAGGGAACTTTCGGGCGGGAAAATTTTTATGAAAAACGGGGTGTTTCCGTATAGAGCCGTTATCGTGTCCGCGTCGTTGACATAAGCAAAAGTGCTGTTCGAGAATCGGTCTTCGACATCGCCGCCGAGCCACTGTACGAAATAAAAGGTATCTGTGCCATCGATTGTGATGCTGTCGGCAGTGATTGTGATTGAATCGCCCTCATTGTACCAGCCTTCACCGATTAATGAGGGTGAAGCACTTCCACAGCCGCTGTTGATGAGGGTAATATAGTGTTCTGTATGCCACTGCGCGACGACATTCGCAGGACCGCTCAGCCACAGAGAAGCGGGATTGTCCGTGCCGGTGTAATCACCATCCCAGCCGTCAAATATATGTCTCGTCAAGCCCGATGACGAAAAAACCGTTTCGGGCGATACCGAAAATGTTGCTTCGGTATGTGCGAGATACCATCCTTCGCCCGATGCTGTTCCATAATCGCTTGCAACATCGAGATAGAAAAAGGAATCGTAAATTGCAGTAAATGTCGAGTCTGAAATTGGCGAGATGTCGTGCTGTCTGGCTCCGCCGTCCGACCAGTTGCCGAAGCGCAGTTCTATTCCCTCAGAAGGGGAATACAACGATTCTGCTCTGATTGAGTGAGTTTCCCCGCCGAGCCAGTTTTGAGAATACGGCGCGGAATACGGAGAACTGTCCACCCACACGGTTCCAGCGCCAAAGTCGTTGGTGACAACCACCGCGATTGTTTCAGGACGAACGCACACCGTCCCCGGACGGGTTTCCGCATCGGATACATCGTAGAGAAAATTCATCATATCGAGCGGAGTGCATCCGTATGAAGCAGTAGATTTCACCGAGAATTTATATACGAAAAGCGTTTCGGGGGGAGTGATACTCGTCGGCGCAGGCTGGTCGATGAAGACGCGGATTGTGTCGGATATGCGAGAATAGTTCATATAAGACCAGGGGATGAGATAATTTTCCACCGTATCGAAATCCATTTGCAGTGTATCATATACGAGGTCGAATTGAAAACTGTCGAGTTCGACTTCGACGACGGCGTTCAGTATAGCGGGGATTGAAATCAAATCGCCGCGATGAGCAATTGTGCTTTCTGGAGGAAATATCTTCAATTCGGGGTCGGGAACATAAACTGCGATTATTGTAATTGGATAGTCCAGAAAGACGCTGTCGCTGTTCGATGTGGAATCGCCAAATGTTCCGCCAGTCCAGTGGTCGAAGTGATACCACACGCCATCGTGGAAAATCGAATCCTGAGCAAAGATATCGACCCATTCATCGGGGGGATGCCATCCTTCGCCCGAAAGATATGGTGTGGTATCGGGAACGCCGCTTTCCTCCACAGCCAGATAATACGATGTGTCCCATATTGCATCTTCAATTATGAATTCGTTTACCGTTATGGTAGCAGACGAATTGGAACCTGTGTATGAGCCACTTCCCGTTCCGTTCCATCCGCCAAAGATGTGGCGAATTGTGGTATCGGCGTTGAAAACAGTTTCGGGAGCGACGGAAATATTCACATTGCTGCCAGGAGAATACCACCCTCCGCCGGTGGCTGTTCCGTAAGGCGAATTTACCTGAACCTGAAAAAATGTATCGAACACGGCGGTAAATGTTTGGGCGGTATCCTGGCCGTAAACTGTGTGAGAAATCGCGCCGCCGTCCGACCAGTAGCGAAATTCATATCTCACACCTATGCTGGGCGTCTGAACAGAGTCGACGGCAATGGTGTGTTCATCGTCCGTTATCCAGGTTGCAACATAGGGCGAAGGGCGAAGTGTATCGTCAACAATGACTTCACCGCCGCTGAAGGATGTCTGAACTGTATCTCGTGTGGGCAATTTGTATGTCACTTTTAAGTAGTGCCGCACTTCGGGCGTCTGAAGGTAGATTTTGCAGGTGTCCGTGCTTCCGAGCGCCTCGTCGATGAGCAGAGCCAGGGCAAACCAGTTTTCCGCAAGCAGGTTTTTCAGGTCTGTTTCGCCCTGTGAATTGAGATAGATTTCGACATTGCCAGCGCTCACTGCTTCGCCGCTGAAGTAGGAATTTCCCGCAGTGGCATCGTTATATACCTGCAGGTCTGTGGCGTATGTTGATGGCGCACCGCTCTGGTCGAGCATATCTCTGCTCTGAATGTGAAGATTGCTCATTCCATTATTCGTAACGATGCTGTCAACATTAAGCCCGAGAATAGCCTGCTCTATTATTGCGGTATCGGGAATGCCTGTCGTGTTGAACTGCAAAACGACAAGATGCTGCACCATCGACCCCGTTGGAAATCCGCCGCAGTCGCGACGCTGGGCAATTTGCCAGTTAGTAGTCGAAGAAGTGCTGAAAACAACCGTATTTGCGCAGGGAGTGTGCGTCGCATACAGACATCTGCCCCAATCACCTGCTATTGAGTCAGAAGCGAGCAGAATTTCGGAAGGAATGATTATTTCGTGTGAGCCGCTGCCCGAGGCAAAAACTAATGAAAACAGCGTTATCAAAAACGGTAAAATATGTTTTCTCATAATTATTCCCCTCCAGGATTGCATTCCAATTACAAATAAACAAATTTTATCCCATATAGCAATATCAATATTTAATAAATAATGCTTTTTCTTGACAATATTTTGTCCAAAATTATCATTTATTTTGTAGAAGAAGCAGAACCGAATGGCGTTTTAGAAGTAAGGAGGGTTTTTATGATTTATGCATCCGATTTCTCGAAAGGGCGAAAGATAATGTATAAAAATGACCCATACGAAATAGTTGATTTTCAGCATTCGCTTCGCGGCAGAGGTCGTGGAAAAGTGTGGGCGAAGATGAAAAATCTTCGTACGGGAAATGTCCTCGAAGAGACATTCAGTTCCGAAGATAAATTTGAAGAACCCGATATGGAATCGAAGAATATGCAGTATCTATATGAGGAAGCGGATTTTTATGTCTTTATGGATTCCGAAACATACGAGCAACACCGTTTCGATAAGAAATCAATAGGGGACAGAAGATGGTTTCTCAAGGAAGGCGAGACATATCACATAATTCTCTTTGAAGGAAACCCGCTCAACATTGAATTGCCAGCATCCTTCGTCCTGAAAGTTACGGAGACAGAACCCGCCGTGAAGGGTGATACGGTATCCAATGTCACCAAAAAAGCCACGCTGGAGACGGGATTGGTGGTAAAAGTTCCCCTGTTCATCGAGGCTGGCGAAATGGTCAAGGTGGATACGAGAACGCTTGAATATATAAGCAGGGCATAAATTTTATGCAGTTAGTGTCAATCGTAATCTTTTGACGATTTATTTATTATAAAAATTTCTGCGAAATGGCTGGTGAATAGATGTTGTGGAAGGTTATCGCATTGTCTTCATTTATATTGCTGATTGTTCTATGTGTTCTGTTCACATTGAACTACTTTCAAATGAAAAATGATGAAACCGCAAGGAATATTGTCCTTGCGGAACTGCTCGCTCGTGTGGATTCTCTCGAAAATTCCATCTCGCAGAGCAAAGGAACGGAACTTCTTCTCAAATACAATCTCGCACGATTGTCTCTGAGGATGGATATGCTTCGTCAGAAGGGGCGCTATCTGGTGATAGACAGGCATCGCAGCCATTTCTGGGTGCGCGAAGGCGATGCTATCATCTACGAAGGAACCTGTGGCGTCGGCAAAGGCAAACTAAGATTTCTCGGAAAAGTTTTCGATTTTGAAACTCCCGCGGGAAAGTTTTCAATCGTCGAGAAATTGAAAAATCCCTGGTGGTTCAGACCCGATTGGTTCTGGCGGGAAAAGGGGATGAAAGTTCCGGATAAATTCATTCAATATCCTCCTGGTGTGACATTCAACGAAGCTGTGGCATTTTACAATTCTCTTTCTGATGAGGACAAACTTCGCGTTCGTGCCGTTCCTGGATTTCTTGGAAAATATGCTTTGAAAATCGCCGATGGAATATACATTCACTATGGCAGTGTCAGGCGAGGACCTGTCAGCCACGGGTGCATCAGGGTTTCGGAAAAGGATGTGGAAACGCTTTATAAACTTCTCGATGAAGGTGCGCCGGTATATGTATATTGATAATTTTATGAAATCGCTGTGATTATTTCTTGCGCAAACTTAAATCTGTTTTTCATTTATTGAAAACCATACTGTCATAGCGATATGGGGGATATACAGAATGTCATTTTTGCGATATTTAAATTTTCTCACAAGTGATTTGGGAATAGACCTCGGCACGGCAAATACATTGGTATGGCTGAAAGGTGTTGGCATAGTTCTTGACGAACCGAGCGTCGTTGCCATAGAGACGGAGACGGAGAAAATCGTTGCCATTGGCAGAGAAGCGAAGGAGATGCTCGGCAGAACCCCTGGACACATAAGAACAGTCCGTCCGCTTAAAGATGGCGTCATAGTGGATTTTGACATCACCGGCGAAATGTTGCGCGGGTTCATTCGAAAGGTCATAAAGACGAGATTTCTGGTGAAACCGAGAATTGTCATTTCTGTTCCATCGGGCATTACGGAAGTTGAGAGGCGCGCTGTTTCCGATTCCGCCGAAAACGCAGGCGCGAGGGAAGTTCACATAATCAACGAGCCGATGGCGGCGGCAATTGGCATCGGCATTCCAATCGAAGAGGCAAAGGGAAATATGGTAATCGATATCGGCGGCGGCACATCTGAAATCGCCGTCATTTCCCTCTCCGGCATCGTCAACAACACATCGATAAGGATTGCCGGCGATGAGATGAACGAATCGATTATCGCATATATGAGGAAAAAATATAATCTTCTAATCGGTGAACAGACGGCGGAATTCGTGAAGATACAAATCGGCAGCGCTTATCCTATGGAGGACGAATTGAAACTCGATGTGAAGGGACGCGACCTTGTGGAAGGTCTGCCGAAAATTGTGGAGGTTACATCCAAGGAGATTCGCGAGGCAATGGACGAACCGATTATGGCGATAATGCAAGCTGTTCACGATGCTCTGGAACAAACCCCGCCTGAACTTGCGGCAGACATAGTAGATAGAGGTATCGTTATGACCGGCGGCGGTTCTATGCTGCGAAATTTCGACAAACGAATTCGCCAGGAAACCGGGCTGCCCGTCTTTGTCGTCGAAGACCCCCTGACCTGTGTGGTCAGAGGAACGGGGAAGATTATCGCAGATTTTCCAAAATATGCTCACATTCTCGAGCGTGAGAAAAAAGGAGCATAATAGAACACATCATAATCCCGCTATGGTAATTTTCGTAGGTCAGGGTGCGCCATATCTTTGTCCATTCCCGCCGAGAAATTTTATCGCTGGCTTCCCGTCGATTATTTCGAGCATCCAGTTGCCGTCGGGCGAAATGTGTTTGTCGCAGGGAATTTTTAAAAATTCTATCGTTCCGTCGCGGGCGGGGAGTTTTACATTTCTGTCGATGTCGAAGAACATTCCTGTCGTGTCGAGTTCCCCGCGAACATAACGATATTCCGCATATCCGATTCTTCTCGGCTTTATCCACTGAAATGCGTTCTCAGACGGAAGCGAGTCGCAGTAAAAGATAATTCCGCCTTCCACAGCATCGACTACCACGAGACGCCAGAACTTTATACTGCCGACATTCCACGGGGATGAGGCAAATGCAAAATATTGTCCATCGTAACAGGAATGGCCACACCGCACATCTTCGGAAAATTTTCCCGCAGTCAGCGTCGTGAAGAGACCGCTTTCGATGTCGTATGCGAACACGGAATCGCCTGCTGTGAAGAAAATTCTTCTTCCTGCCGGATTGTAATCGAGCAATTCAGAAGAAGCGGGAACGGCGAGTTCCAGTGTATCAGTGATGGCGATTCTGCTTTCGTCTTCCGCCCTGACGATGAAGAAAAATTTTTCAGAACGAAGGCACATAGCACCGCCATATGATATTGTGCCATCGGAAACGGCAGGTTTGAACTTATGCGAATTTCCGCCTGCACAACCACCAATCAGCGGCAGTGCGGTTGTGATAAATATTGTAAATTTAAAAAATTTTTTCATCGGCTTTCCAGCGAAGATATTTTTTCCACTCTTCTTTTGTGGCGTTCTCCGTTCTTGTTTTCGCCGTCGAATGGCGTCGCGAGAAATTTTTTTAGTATTTTCGCTGAGCTTTCGTCGTTTAAAAATCTTCCGGCGAGGCACAGGACATTGGCATTGTTATGCCTTCGAGCCAGTTCTGCATATTCCTCCGACAGACACAATGCCGCGCGAACATTTTTGATTTTGTTTGCTGCAATCGACATTCCCAGGCCAGTTCCGCAGATGAGTATGCCAAAATCGGCGCCGCCACTACCGACCAGTTGACCAACTTTTTCAGCATAGTCGGGATAATCCGCAGGGGTTGGATAGTGCGTGCCGACATCTTCGACTACATATCCTTCGCTTTTAAGCAAATCGCGAAGATATTCCTTCATATCAAAACCTGCGTGGTCGCTGCCAATCGCTATTTTCATATTTCCTCCTGCGAATTGTAAATTCTATTTAAAATCTTTTGGGTTGATGCCATATTTTTCGATGCGATATCGCAATTTGTCCCTCGATATTCCCAGTATTTTTGCCGCGACTGTTTGTTTTCCCTTTGCCTTTCGCAGTGCATTTTCAATAGTTTGTCTTTCCATTTCGGGCAACGAACCTTCTGGGATGGCGCTTTGCGTCTGCTTTTTTAAAATTTCGTCGGGCAAATGTTCAGGTGTTATTATCTGGGGTGCGCATAGAACGGCGATGCGTTCTATCGTGTTTTCCAGTTCCCTGACATTTCCAGGCCAGTCGTAATTCTGCATTATTTCCATTGCTTCGTCCGAAATTTTTTCAATGGGATGAGGAAATTTTCGGCGCAGTTTTCTCAAAAAGTGTTCCGCCAGAGGGAGAATGTCCTCTTTTCTTTCCCGCAGCGGTGGAATGTATATCGGGACGACATTCAGGCGAAAATAGAGGTCCTGCCTGAAATTTTTTCTCTCTATCTCTTCGGATAGGTTTCGGTTTGTCGCCGCTATTATGCGGGCATTTGTGCGTATCGGTTCATTCGAACCCAATCTCTCAAAGATGTTTTCCTGCAGCACGCGCAGAAGTTTTGCCTGCACGGTCATCGGGAGTTCGCCTATTTCGTCGAGAAAAATTGTCCCGTCTTTTGCCGCCTCAAATCTGCCAATTCTTCTCCCTGTAGCGCCAGTGAATGCACCCCTTTCGTGTCCAAAGAGTTCGCTTTCAAGAAGCGTTTCGGGAAACGAAGGACAGGAAACTTTGATGAATGGCGCATCTGCGCGGTCGCTCTGAATGTGCAGTTGCCTCGCAACGACTTCCTTCCCTACGCCAGATTCTCCCGTTATCAGCACAGTGGACGGACTTTTCGCAACCCGGGAAATCACCCCGCGAATTCTCTCTATCGCCTTCGATACCCCGATAAGTTGATATTCCGCTTCCATCTCCGATATTCGCATCTCATTGGCGGATTTCAACTTATCGAATATCTGTGCGTTTTTTATCGCAACAGCGACGAGGTCGGAAAATGCTTCGAGGATTCGCCTATCCTGTTCGGAAAATCTTCCGCGCTTTTTGTTTATCGCTTCCATCACGCCGAAAATTTTGCCTTCGAGACGAACAGGAACGGCGAGAATGCTCCGCGTTCGAAAGTCAATTTGTCTGTCGATGTATCCCGAGAAGAAGTCGTCCGAGGATGTGTCGTTTGTTATGTATGTTCGTCCATTTTCGACGACCCACCAGGCGACTGATTTCTCGCGAGGCAATCTCATCCGCGATAGGTTTTTGCCTCTTCTTCCTGATGCTGAAATAAAGACGAGTTCATCGCCTTCGAGCATAAGCACAGATGCCGCTTCGGAATTCACAAGCCTGCCGATTGCATCGATGACGAGGCGCAGCAATTTTTCCATATCGAGCGTCGCATTTGCAAGCGCGCCAAGCGATGCTATCTTTTCTATCTGTGAATATGGCATTCAATAATTCTAACGCAGTGTTCTGCAATTGATGTTCGTATTTGTCAATTATTTTGGTGTTTCACACGGAATTTGTGCGTTATTTGGCTATGTTGAATATATCCTTATTTCACAATCACATCATCGGCACTGCGCGGGACCACCTGAAGATTGCCCCTGTATTCTTTCACTTCGCCAGTTATCGTAATTTCAGTCCCCTTCTCGAGCGCATCGAAATCGAAATTTTTCAGGCTTCTCTTCCAGAACGGGGTGCTCATATATTCGTCCCCCTGACGAATTGTGATTATATATCCGCCGCGGACTTCCTTGATTTTCGTAATTTCCCCCTCGACGGTAACTATCTGCCCCATAAGGTCATCTGTGAGTTCAATCAGTTGTATTTTAATCGGCTCGCCGGAAGATTTTTTCGTCTCATCCGTTTGTGTTTTGCTTTCGGAACTTTGCGGGGATGAAGAGCCTTCGGTAATCCACACATTTTCGCCCCATTTTGGAACGACCTGCAACTTGCCCTTATATTCGCCCACTTTCCCGATGAATGTGATTGTATTTCCCTCTGCGATTTTGTCCTTATCCGGGATGTGCTTTTTCACCTTGTCCCAGATTGGGAAAGTCATATCGCCAGTTCCGTCGTTCATTCCAACAAGGATTCCGCCCTTGATGTTTTTTGTCCATTTTATTTCGCCGCTCACTTTGACCTGCTGACCGATGAGGTCTTTTGTCAGGTCGGCAATTTTTATCTCCTTCGCCTCCGACGATTTCTGCGCAGCGCTTTTATATGAAGTTTTTCCCGCTGTTATTATCACATCGGGACCGTATGTGGGAACGACCTGCAGATTGCCCTTGTATTCGCCGACCTTTCCCGTGAAGGAAATCTTTGCGCCTTTCTGCAGGTCGTCAGCATTGGGAACTGTTTCTAAAATCCTGTCCCATATCGGAAATGTAACGATTTCCGTGCCATCGTCCATTTTCACAAGCACGCCGCCCTTGATTTGTTTCACCATCCTCACCGTGCCGCTGACTTTTACATATTGTCCCAGCATATCTTTTGTCAGGTCCTTAAGGCGGACTTCCTTCGCATCTGCAGGTGGCTTCTGTCCCGATGTCCATTTTCTCGTTGGTTTTTCGCCCTTCTTGTGCCACCATTCATCTTCGCTGCGGGGAGAAAGTTGCAACTTGCCTTTATAACTGCTAACCATTCCCAGAAGTGCAACGGTATCGCCGCGTTCGTAGTCATCGGGGTCGAGATTGGGAAAGTTTTTGTAATAGACATACATTTCCACGCACGCATCTGCATTGGGGGAGCAGAGTTGAAACTTTATTGAATTTTCGTATTTGCGGACAGAATTCAGTATCCCCGCTGTTTTGACGACTGTGCCCCACAATGAATCTGTGATTTCGGAAATGTCGAGTTCTATCGGTTGAGGTTCTTTTATGCGCAGTTTTTCGGAAAGATTCACAATCATATATTGATAGTCGCCCTTCATTCGCACAGTTCCTTCCACGAATACAGAGTCGCCTGGCTTTGGGAGATTGCCCGAATTGTAGATTTCTTCCGCCTGTGCGCTATATGCTTTTATCCAGATAGTTCCTGTGCCGTCGTCAAGTGGAAAGGCGAGTGATTTTTGCTTTTCGTCGTAGGAATAATTTCTGGTGCAAACGCCTTTCATCTGCACATAGGCGAAGTTCGTCGTGTTGGAAATTTCGGCTGCCCGAAGTGTTGGAACCATATGGTGCGACGCAGCCCACCAGATAATTATAACACCGATTATAGAAAATGAGAGCGAGAATATTTTTAATAATTTTGTGGAAATCCGCTCCTTCTTTCTCGCTCCACAATATGGACAAACCACATAGGGACCGATGTACCTTCCGCAGGATGGACAATATGCCCCTTCCTGTTTTGGAAATGCACTGGTCGAATCGATGTTCTTCATCTTTTCCATAATCCCTCCACAGGTTTTTTGATAAAATAATTTTTTTCAAAATAGCGATAAACGGAAAATTGTAAAGGAAGAAATCATCGAAATTTAAATATAAAAATTTTGCATTTTCGCACATAGCGTTATTATAACTTCTTGACTTGTCTATTTTGCCGTGTAATTTATTGTAAATTACATAACTTAAAAATTAGGAGAGATCGTTATGGATAAAAAATATCGTGTTCTCGTCGTAAATCCAGGCTCGACTTCCGATGAAATAGCGCTTTTTGATGGAGATGATGAAATTTTTCATTTCGTTTCACGATATTCACCCGCAGACCTTGCCCCCTACGATGGTAAAAAAGTTACAGCGCAGTATGAATTTCGCAAAGAACTTGTGGAGCAAAAGCTTCGTGATAATGGCATAGCCCCCAGTAGTCTCGATGCTGTTATTGGCAGAGGAGGTTTGATAAAGCCCGTTCCCAGCGGCACTTTTGTCGTAAATGATGCGCTTTTGAATGACCTGCGCGAGGGCGTTCTTGGAGACCACCCATCAAATCTCGGTGGCATAATTGCCCGTGCAATTGCAGAACCGCTCGGAATTCCTGCATACATCGCAGACCCTGTCGTAGTGGATGAAATGGAGCCGCTCGCAAGATATTCGGGGATGCCTGAAAATCCAAGAATTTCGATATTTCACGCACTCAACCAGAAGAGAGTTGCCCGCCTCGCTGCAAAGGAACTCGGCAGGAAATATGAGGAACTAAATCTTATTGTTTTTCACGGTGGAGGAGGCATTACTGTTGGATGTCATAAGCACGGGAGGGTAATAGATGTGAACAACGGTCTCGATGGGGATGGACCATTCACCCCGCAGCGTTCGGGTGGAGTGCCTTCTGGGGGGCTGGCAAGACTTTGCTTTTCAGGAAAATACTCATATAGGGATATCAAACTTATGATTAAAGGCAGAGGCGGATTGGTGGCATATACGGGGACATCTGATATTGTGCTGCTGAAAAGGTATATAAAGGGGGAAGACCTTTCTGATGAAGAGAGAAGCCATTTAAAAAAGGATTTAACTCGGGATAAAGCCAGAGAAGTTCTGGAGGCGCTTGCGTATTTTGTGGCAAAGGAAATCGCATCGCTTGCTGCGGTTTTGAGGGGAAAGGTGGATGCGATTGTGTTGAGTGGCGGAATTTCGTACGACAGTGAATTTATCGTTCCGTGGATAAGGGAGCGCGTGGAATGGATTGCACCTGTTCTCGTGTATCCAGGCGGCGATGAGATGCGAGCGCTTCGAGATGCTGCCATAAGGGCGCTTTCTGGCGAGGAAAAACCACATATTTATGAATGATGTCCAATAAATACAAGGAGGGGCAAATTGGAACCCATAAGAAAACTCGACGGCATAATTGCTCATTTGAAGAACATTCGTAAGAGGAAGATAGCGGTTGCTGTGGCGGAAGATAAGCATACTATTGGTGCTGTTGGAAAAGCGGTTGATATGGGCATTGTCCACGCCATTATGACGGGGCATAAGGATAAGATTATCGAAGTTGCGGAGAAAAAGGGTGTTGACCCGAGCATATTTGAAATCGTCCACGAACCTGATGAAGACAAAGCTATTGCTCGCAGTGTAAAATTTGTTCACGATGGCGATGCAGACATTTTGATGAAAGGACTATGTTCATCCGCCAAGTATATTCGTGCAATTCTCAATAAGGAAACGGGTTTATTGCCCAAAAAGGAAGTGCTGTCCCATGTTACAGTTATAGAAGTTCCGACATATCCAAAACTTTTGATAGTGTCTGATGTTGCGGTTCTTCTGGAACCTGACCTCGACCAGAAGGTGAAAATTCTGGGTTATTGCATAAATGTTGCTCATCGGCTTGGCATTGAAGAGCCTCGCGCTGCGATTTTGGGCGCTGTGGAGAAGGTCAATCCGAAGATGAAGTCCACCGTTGATGCGGCAATAATTTCCAAAATGGCGGAGAGAGGACAGATAAAAGGCGCTGTCGTCGATGGTCCTCTGGCGCTCGATGTTGCCGTGTCGAAGGAATGCGTGGATATAAAACATCTTAAGAGTGGAGTTGACGGTGCCGCAGACATACTCATTTTTCCCAATATCGAAGCGGGAAACATCTTTTACAAGTCGATAACACAGCTGGCTAAGGGCAAAATCGGCGCAATTGTGACCGGCGCCAGCGCTCCCTGCGTGCTAACCTCTCGCGCAGATAGCGATGATTCTAAATTTTATTCAATTGCTCTTGCAGCAGCGGTGGCAGAGGTGGCAGAATAGGATGACCTTGAAAGTTCCGCATTCCCAGAATGGATAAAATGTGCATAAAACAGATAAATTTTGCAGGGGAGATT
>JAGHAI010000108.1 GCA_021161555.1 bacterium | reverse complement strand
CACAACTTACCTTGCGACCACCATAGAAGTGTCGTTTCATTTGAAACCTCCCTGCTTTTTGGTTTTCAATGCCAGGGAGGTTAATTTATATAACCTCCAAAATTACACAAAATAAGTTATACTCCCCGTAGGCTTTATTACATTGCAATTTTCCGGAAAATTTTTTATATTGTTAAATTATATCGTTAAAAATTCATCTTTATAGAAAAATACATCGGGAAACAGATGGAAAAATATATAACAGTTGAAGGAGCGCGGGAACATAATCTCAAAAACATCAGCGTAAAAATTCCCCGCGATAAACTTGTCGTCATCACGGGACTTTCCGGTTCGGGAAAAAGTTCGCTCGCCTTCGACACGATATACGCAGAAGGTCAAAGGCGCTATGTCGAGTCATTATCCGCCTATGCGAGGCAGTTTCTATCGCTGATGGAAAAGCCCGATGTAGAACGCATCGAGGGACTTTCCCCTGCAGTTGCAATTCAGCAGAGAAAACTTTCGCACAATCCTCGTTCCACAGTGGCAACCGCGACGGAAATTTACGACTATCTGCGTCTTTTATTCGCTCGCATAGGAACGCCGCATTGCTGGATTTGCGGAAAACCGATTGTCAGGTGGACGGTTCAGGGCATCACCGACGAAATTCTATCTATGCCAGAAGGACACAGGATTATCATTCTGTCCCCTATCGTCCGCAGCAGAAAGGGCGAACATAAATCCCTGTTTGAAAAACTGCAGAGGGAAGGATTTTTGCGCGTAAGAGTTGATGGAGTAATTAAGACGATGGACGAGCAAATCCGCCTCGACAAGAATAAAAAGCACGACATCGAACTCGTGGTTGACAGGCTCGTCGTGGATGAAAAATATCGCGGTCGTCTTGCGGAATCCATTGAAACAGCGCTACAATATGGAGATGGTCTTCTCGTCGTCCTCGACTATGATACGGGCGAGGAAAGATTTTTTTCCGAAAAGATGGCGTGTCCCGATTGTGGAACGAGCATTCAGGAACTTTCGCCGAGGATGTTCTCCTTCAATTCCCCCTATGGTGCCTGTAAGGAATGTTCTGGTCTCGGCGTTCAGATGCGCATCGACCCCGAATTGATTGTTCCCGATGAAAATCTTTCACTCATAGAAGGCGCAATAGTTCCCTGGCGGGACCCGATTGGAGGATGGTATTTCGCCAAGTTGAAGGCGCTTTCCAAAAAATATGACATTCCACTGCACAAGCCGTGGAAATCGCTCACCGACGAACAGAAAAACATTGTCCTCTATGGCTCGCCGGAGGAATTGGAGATGGAATATACGAGCAGTGATGGACATCACCAGGGCGTATGGCGCGGCGTTTACGAAGGAGTTATCCCGAATCTGGAGCGGCGATACCGTCAGACCGATTCAGCAAATATGCGCGCCTGGATTGAGAGGTTTATGATATCCGTTCCCTGCAGCAGTTGTGGAGGTTCAAGATTGAGACCCGAATCAAGAGCGGTGACGATTGCAGGAAAACACATTCACGAAATAGTGGAAATGTCCGTGAAGAACGCTCACAATTTTTTCAGCAATTTAATGGAAAAACTGACACCCACTCACAGGATAATTGCTGAACAAATTGTTAAAGAAATCCGACAGAGATTGCAGTTTCTATGCGATGTCGGCGTTGGATATCTGACGCTGGACAGGATAACTCATTCGCTTTCTGGCGGTGAAGCGCAGAGAATTCATCTTGCAACTCAAATTGGTTCAGGCTTGGTCGGCGTCCTCTATGTTCTCGACGAACCAACGATAGGGCTTCACGCCAAAGATACCGAAAGATTGATGAACACACTCGAACGGCTGCGCGACCTGGGAAATACAATAATCATCGTGGAACACGACAGATATATTATCCGCAGAGCAGATTATATCGTCGATCTGGGACCTGGCGCGGGAACTTTTGGGGGAAATGTCGTCGCGCAGGGAACGGTAAAAGATATAGAAGAAACACCTGAAAGTTACACAGGGCAGTATTTGACGGGCAAATTGAGGATAAAAATTCCCGAACGGAGACGGGCTGGAAATGGGAAATTTCTCGTTCTCCGCGGCGCATCGGGGCACAATTTAAAAAACATCGATGTAAAATTTCCGCTGGGGAAATTCATCTGCATCACAGGGGTTTCTGGTTCCGGGAAATCGACGCTGATAAACGAAACACTGTATCCAATACTTGCGAGATATTACCATCGCGCTCACATAAAACCGCTCGAATACAGAGAAATAATCGGCTTGCAGTATCTCGACAAAGTAATTGACATAGACCAGTCGCCAATCGGACGAACACCACGCTCAAATCCATCAACATATACGGGAGTTTTCACACCCATTAGAGAACTTTTTGCATCTCTGCCAGAATCGAGGGCGAGAGGATATAAACCAGGAAGATTTTCTTTCAATGTGAAGGGAGGCAGATGCGAAGCGTGTTCTGGCGACGGGATGATAAGACTTGAAATGCACTTCCTTCCCGATGTTTACATACACTGCGATGTGTGTAAGGGGAAAAGATACAATCGGGAAACTCTCGAAATAAAATTTAAGGGGCATTCCATTGCGGATGTTCTGGATATGACCGTTGACGAGGCGCTGACGCTGTTTGAAAACATTCCACCTATCGTTCGCAAACTTCAGATACTTCACGATGTTGGACTTGGCTACATTCGTCTTGGACAGCCCGCTCCAACACTTTCAGGCGGAGAAGCACAGCGCGTAAAACTCGCAAAGGAACTAACTCACATAGCAACTGGAAATACACTATACATACTCGACGAGCCCACTGTTGGACTGCACGCCTACGATGTAAAAGTCCTGCTTTCAGTTCTCGATAAACTCGTGGAGAAGGGAAACACAATCGTGGTGATTGAGCATAATCTCGATGTGATTGCACACGCAGATTGGGTCATCGACCTCGGTCCCGAAGGTGGAGAAATGGGCGGCAAAATCGTGGCGGAGGGAACACCAGAAGATATTGCAAAATCAAAAAATTCCATCACCGGAAAATTTTTAAAAAAATTGCTGAAATGAAAACTACACGATAAAAAAACATTTTCAGAATAGACATAACGAACTTACACTTTCAATCGCAGGTTCAATAATGCAGTCGTCCACAGGAAATTTTTTTAAAGAGCGATTTTATCAAAATAATGATGACAATTTCATAACATAATCAGCACATTTACATCTTCGGGCAGGTCTTTTATATAATCGTTCAAATTTTTGCGCAATTTTTTCCTGTCCTCTCCAACGGCGAAAAACGAAACCACATCCTCGCCGCAGACTATGTTATCGAATATCTTCCACTGTCCTGCAAACTGCCAGTTTTTCGGGAGTCCGCCATATTTATCGAACCATTCGGCATACACAATTGCTATCTTCGCGTCCTTTTCCCGCGCAAGTTTTTTAATATTTTCGGGAGAAAATTTTTTATCACGATACATCTCAGCCACTTCCATAGATGCAAGTCCCAAAAGGTCGAGGCATTTGATGTCGGCGAGAAAATTTATCGCGCCGACATCGTTTGCAACCACACACTGTCCATCGTAGTATTTGTGAAGGAAAAGCCCCATCTGATACTGCTGCTCAAAAATATTTTTCGTCGCAGTCGGTATGTATATCAATGCTTCTGTGCCGCGATGAACGAGAAAGTATGCCACAAGCGAAATTAAAACAGCGATAGATAATATTTTATATTTCCTGTGCGTTCCGCCCTTAAGAATTGCAAATCGGCTGGGGTTTTTTGCCGCGGCAATGGAAATCGAAAAAATGCCGACGACAACGAGATATGCTTCATATCTGTAAAACCATCCCATCTTTGCAAACAGTATGTGCATAGATGTTGATGCTATGAATATGAAAAGAAGAATTCTGCTCATTCTGTCGCCGTCCTTCTTCAGTATATTCAGCAATATCAACGCAATAAGAAGCATAAATGTGATGTGAAATTCGGAAAAATTTTTGTATATATCGAACAAAAATTTTTCCATTCCAATTGTTGACAGAAGCGGCACATTTGCCTTCGATACGATGGAATTTGGAAAGAACCACCATCCTTTTGCGACGGAAATTATTCCGTATATCACAACTGGCGCTGAACCCGCAACGGCAAGAGCGACGCTCTGTATAAATTTTCTGCGCAAAAGCAAATACGACGAAGCCGACGCGATTACGAATAAAGATTCATATCTCGCCGCTGTGGACAGAAACGCAAGCGACAGAATCACAAGAAAATCTTTTGAAATAATTTTTTTTCTCTTTTCTACGCTGACAGAGGCAAATTGTGTAAAATAATATATTAAAGACAATAGCAAAATTATGTGCAAAATATGTTCCTGTCCGCAGAACACCAGAGCAGGAAGAGGAGTTAGAAATACCGTCCCAACGAGAATTATCAACAATATTAGCCTGCTTGATATGTATCTTTTCAGTATTTTGTCGATGGCATATAATAAAACTATTGCGAGTATCAAATTTATTATAAACGGAACAATTTCGTTCATTCCCACGATAAGAAACGCTGCGGACAGTATCAATGTCCACAGCGGCGACGACGACGACGATGTGAACCCATATTTTGTGATGCCCCACACAAGATGCTTCGAGAAATTTTTTGCCATCGCAAGATGTATATAGGGGTCATCGAGCGCATAGACAAGGTGCCAGTTCGTTCTGTTGAGGGAATACATCAAAAGGATGAATATCGCTGCAAGAAAAACAATTATCGATATTTTCAGTGGAAAGTTATCCTTCATCATCTATTTTTTAGCGGTGATTATGGCGAACGGCGCCGTCCTGATTCCGTTATCCCTTATCGATTTTATCAGGTCTTTCAGGTCTTCCACCAGTTTCATCGGTGCTTCAAGTTCCAGCATTCTCTCCATAAGGGCGGACAAATTTTCGATATATCCGCGAACATAGTCTTCTTCTCTTCTCGAGTCGTTTGGGTCTTCCTCCGAAACTATCACGCTTTCGGATACGGAAAACCCCGCTCTTTCAAGAATCTTTTCGATGCTGTCGGCTGTCCGCAGCGGATAATGGTCGCGCTTTCGATATCTATCCGCGGCAACGGCAAACCTGTGAAAGTTCTGATGATTTCTCTGCTGCAGTGTCATCTTTTCATCGGGATAATCCACGCCATCGGCAAGATACAACCAGCCATCATTCCGCAGAACGCGCCACACTTCGCGCAGAACCGTAAGGGGATACCGATAGTGGTGAAGAGACCAGTGAGAAATCACGCCGTCGAATGTTTCGTCTGCAAACGGAAGACTCTCTCCGCTTCCGCCTGCGACAAAAAAGTTCTGCGCACAGGAAAATTGCCTCTTAGCCAGTTCGTCGAAGAGAAGAAAAATATCGGGGTCAACGCCAAATATCTTTTCAAACCTTTCAGACAACTCCGCAACGGTATGCCCTCTGCCACAGCCAAGTTCAAGAATGACCTTTCCCGAAAGCACATCGAGATATTTATATTCGGCTATGTGAAATGCCATAACGAGAAAATTGAATGAGTCAAATGACTTCTATTCTTCGATATTTCCGCCTGAAGGGTTCAAATGCCTTTCCGCCGGATTCGTAGAATTTGCTGAAAAATTCGACAAACTGCAATCGAGTTGGATGGACAAATGCGCCGAGAGCCGAAAACAGGCAATAGAAGATATGTCCGCCAATTAAGATAATTATTCCCGCGGCGAACAGTGCGCCCTTCATCTGAATTGTCATATTGGTGATGACACCTGCTACAATTCCTGTGGAAAGCCCGAGCGCCGTGATTCTGACGAAGGACAACAGGTCGGAAAAGACACTGATAATACCGTAAAGTCCGTCGAAGCCGAATGCGTTCCCGATGGATTCCCCAAGCGATTTCCCTGCAAGTTTGCCGATGATGAGATGTCCTATCACTATGCCAGCCGCTCCGAATTTCAAAATCGTCACGCCCAGCGGACCAAGCGAAGCAAGCTTCTCGGGTATAACATAATACATAACGAAAAATCCAACGCCGACAGTGGTTGCCGTCCAGGAAAGCGAGATGAAAACCGCGTGAAGTTTTTGCAAAAAACTCTTCGATGCCTGCAACTGCACATATCCCGATAGGAGAAAACCGACACTCAACTGAATAATGCCCAGAGCGATTGAGATTGCAAAGAATGTCATAATGTCGCGCAGTGGGTCGAACAATTTTAGAGATAGCGCAAATTTTGCCAGCCCCGTCGCCTGCGACGGTTCAGGCATAGCAATGCCAAAATATCCACCCGTAATAATGCCCGCTCCGATTGTGAGTATTCCGACATACAGAATCATTCTGAAAAATTTCTGCGCGGAAGGCTGTTTCATCAGGAACAAACCCAATGCGCCGATTATAGTTATGAGCAGTCCGTATCCTGCATCAGTCAGGCACAGGGCAAAATAGATGGCGAAGAAAGGAGCGACATAAGGCGTTGGGTCAACCATTCCCTTTTTAGGTCTCCCATAAAGGTCGGTTATGATTTCGAATGCTTCGATGAAAAATGGATTTTTCAGTGCCACAGGCGGTTCATCTTCGGGAAGAACGGGCAGTTTCATAACTTCGATTGCATCGAATGTAGTTTCGAGCCGCTTTTTCAGGCGCGGAAATAGTTTTTGGGGAATCCAGCCCTGCATTGCAAAGGTTCTTTCGGTCTTCATTGATGATGCACGGGCAGTGTATTGTTCGAGCAACTGCTCATAGTGGTCTGCCGTAGCCCAGAGAACGGGAATTTTGTCTGCCAAATCTTCTGCCTGCGCTGTTATCTTCTGCAGTTCTGCCTTTGCGGAAGATATTTTGTCCTTCAGCGCTGCGATTTCCCGCTGGGGAGTGTCCGAAAATAGTTTTGGCTCCCAGTGGGTAAATTCCACCTTTGCGAGGAGTTCATCGAGCCATTGGGAAATCGTGTTGTGATATGCAATGACGATGTGCATCCCATCGTGTCCGCGGGATATCTCGCGCCAGAAAAGCAATTTTTGTTCGATTACTTCGTGTTCAAAAATTTCAACGAACTGCGGTGGAATCGTCCCCATACGAATCCTTACATTCGCTGTATCCTTTATCGACGACAGCGGTGAATCCAAATTTCGCCACGGTTCGAGAATTTGTATGTAGCCCCGATTTTTCGCAATCTTGGACTTTAATTTTTCGTATTCACTGCGCAAATTTTCAATCGTGGACAGCATTTCATCTACATTCTGCTCCGCAATGAGAGCGCGGGCTTTCTCTGGTGACAATATCGGTTTCTTCGGCGGATTTTTGCAAAATGAGATTAGAAAACTCGCACAATTATCAAGCCTGCGGATTGTCTGCTCCAATTCGATACTGCTTCCCTCTGGTTCTTCCAGCGGAACGAGTTCAACCACGCTTTCCTTCTGCAAAAATTCGACAATCTTCTTTCCATCGCTGCCGTAGCCAATAATACCGATTTTTGTCATAGGAACTGTTGCCATATAAAACTCCTGAAAATATCACTTGAACTGCGAAATCACCTTTTGTATAAGTTCATCCTTTATTTTCGCATATCTTTCCTCAAGCGCTTCGATTTTCTTTGTGGTTTCCTCCTCAAGCGCTTCGATTTCAGGTTTCGCATCATCTTCGCCGTCTTTTTTCGCCTTTTCGATTATCTCCGCTATTTCGTCATCGAGTTTTGCGCGCAATTCTTCAATTTCCGCTTTCTTTTCCGCAAGTTGTCTTCTTCCTTCCGCTTCGGCAGATGCAATCAATTTCGATGCCTTCTCCTCCGATTCCCGTATCTTTTCAACAATTTTTTCCATAGCATAACTCCTTATATTGAAAGCAAATACCGTAGTTTATCAACATAATAAACCGACTTATCAACATAGTTGTCAACAATCATCCGCCATCGGATGCTATAAGTTGCTCGTCAAATGTGCTTTCCATTTCGCTTCGCCCGTTGAAAATTGCACCTTCTTCAATCACGAGAACCTGTGTGGTAATGTCGCCGAAAATCCGCGCCGTCTTTGTCAGGAAAACTTTCTGTGGCGCAATGATATTGCCTTCCACAGTCCCCGCAATGTGCGCGCTCTGGCAGTGAATCGTATTCTGCGCCTTCACATAGCCATTCTGACCAATTGTCAAATGCCCTGTGGCTGATAACTTGCCCGTAAAATATCCATCTATGCGGACGCTTCCAGAAACTGAAAATTCGCCAGAAAGCGTCGTGCCATCCCCGAGAAATGTATTAAGATGTTCCGAAGAATTCCTCTGACCTATGTTTTTTAAAAACGCCATTTCCTCACCTTTTCTCAAAAAAGCAAAGATATAAGTTCTATGACGAAAAGCAAAAAAAATTTGCGCAAATTTTTACATCGTAATTGTCCATCATTTACCTGAATCCGCAGTCGTGTATTTCGGGCTGGTTATCTTCTTCAGGGGGTCGATGGGTTTTCCCGCATATAGCACCTCATAGTGTATGTGCGGATTCCTGGCCTTTCCAGTCTTTCCGCTATGCCCGATGATACTTCCCCGCCTGATTGGCGAGCCTCTCTCCACGCTAAAATCCGATAAATGGGCATATATCGTTCGGTATCCGTTCAAATGGTCGATTTCGACGAAACGCCCGAGTTCGCTATCTTCGTCCACTTTTGAGACGATGCCGTCAGCAGTAGCCCGAACGGGGGTTCCTATTTGAGCAAGAATATCAACTCCCGAATGAGGGGACCTGAAAATCCCGCCGGTTTCCCCGAATTTCGCAGTAATCACACCCTGCGCAGGCAATCCCGAAGGTATGTAGGCTTCGGCTCGTTTTATGTCCTCAAGATATTTCGTAAGTTCCGGCAGCGATGAAGCCCCGTTGAAAACCGAACCTCTTGACAACCAATCAGGAAAATTTTCATCGGAATCGAGTTTTAACCCTTCTTCCTTTCTCTTTGCAACGAGAAGGGCTTTTTCCATCAGTTTGCGCATCGCTCTCATTTTGTCCAGTTCCTGTCGGAGAGAATCAGCCTTTACAAGCGCCATACGAAGGCGGTTGTTTTCCGCTATGAGTGCGCGTTCATTCGCCGCAAAACGAGCGAAGAATACTGCGCCCAGAATACCCAGAAATAGAAACAACCAGCCCAGCACAATGGTCAATGTAACCGTCCAGAGCTGCCATTTCTGCAATCGGAATGAAAGGCTCTTTTGCCCTCCTTCGGGGGATAATATAAGCGATATGTATTTTCTATGCGGCATAGTAATCATCGGTCATAAAATTGAAAGGTATCTGTCAATTTTATCGGGGAAAACGGTCACAACGGACGAATCGGCCGGCATTTTTTGGGCTATTTTTATTGCAGCGGCAAGGTTCGCACCCGATGAAATTCCCGCCGCAATTCCGCACTTTCGGGCAAGTTCCTTTGTCATATCTGTGGCTTCATCGCTCGAAATCTGAACAATCCTATCGATGAGTTCAGCATCGAACATCGGCGGAACAAAACCCGCACCAATGCCCTGAATATTGTGTGCTCCCTTTTCTCCTCCGGACAAAACGGCAGATTCGGACGGCTCCACAGCGACAATTTCTATATCTGCGGAAATATCCAGCTTAAAATACTGCGCAACGCCTATAATTGTTCCTCCGGTGCCAACTCCCGCTACAAAAGCATCGGGAACGAAACCAAGAGCATCGTATATTTCAGGTCCTGTGTTTTCCCGATGCGCAGATGGATTGGCAGGATTGGAAAACTGGTCGGGCATAAAACTATTTTCGGTGTTTTCGGCAATTTCTCCCGCCTTTTCGATGGCGCCCAGCATACCCTTTTCGGCAGGCGTCAGAATTACTTCCGCACCAAAATATCTTAAAATTTTTCTCCGTTCTTCCGACATATTTTCCGGCATAACAATAATACAGCGGTATCCCTTCGCCGCAGCGACCATCGCAAGACCGATACCGGTGTTTCCGCTTGTGGGTTCAATTATCGTTCCACCAGAGCGCAAACTACCATTTCGCTCCCCAGATTCAACCATCGAAACCGCTATCCTGTCCTTTATACTGCCGCCAGGATTTTCCCCTTCAAGTTTGGCAAAAATATGCCTCCCTTCAGGTGAAAAGTTAACGAGTTCAATCAATGGCGTGTTTCCTATCGTTTTAAGTATGTTCATAAACCAGAGTCCCCCTCTATAATTTCAAAAGAATGTTTAATGTGCATAAGTTCATCTGATGAAGAAAATTTTCCTCTGCGTGGAAAAATTCTTTCCCTTTGCCCTGAAGAGATATATTCCGCTTGCGATGTCCTTCGGATGCCAGACGATGGTCTTCTTCGGCGCACGAATTGAGCGATGGTATAGATTCTTTCCCGATAAGTCAAATATGTCGATATCCGCATTCTCATCCAGATTGTCGATGGCGATTTTGCAGGATGAATTGAACGGGTTTGGCGCAATTGACAAAATAGGTATCTTCGGCTTTTGCAGAGAGGATTGTATATCTGTGGTCGTTTCCACAATTGTCCGCTGCCACTTCACATAAACATCGTCGATGAAAAAGCCCTGTGCATTATCTCCGTAATCGGAAAGAAATCGGAACTCAACCAAAATTTTCTTCTGCGCGGCAAACGGAATTTTGAACTGCCAGTGCGTCCAGCCCATTTCAAAATTGGTGAAGGGCAAAGCACCGCCGCCGCCGATGAAGGCAATTTCCACAAGCGAATCATCGTCTATATCGTAGATATAAAGATAGAGCCCATCCGTTCCATAGTCATCCTCAAGGGTGGTGACTTCATATCTCATCCAGAAGGAAAGCACCGCCCTTTCACCAATCACAATTGTGTCGCTCGTAAGATATGCGTCTGTGTTGTCGGGGTATAATCCCGAAATCTCGTCCGCGCAGCGATATGAATGAGCGCCGTCGTGAAAATCATCCGTCGTTTGATGCCAGGAACTACCCATACTGAAATGCGGCGTGCCTTCCGCATCGTCCAAAAATTTTCCCTCACCGACGGACAGATAAAAGGTATCAGCTTCGCCATCATCGAAGGAGAAAATAATCGGCTGAACTGACGGCGATGGACACACGGGAGACACGGACAGAGCGATTGGCGATGCTGTAAAGGTCGTTCCGCTGTGTGCTTCCACCGGTGAGGTGCCATAAATAGTGAGATAAGACGAAGGACTGCTCGCCGACACATCTCCGATGTATGAATCTGAACCAGAATTTACTATTTCAGCGAACAGCGAATAATCTTCCCCTGGCAGCGCCGCTTCTCCGAAATGCGAACCGAAAAGTTTCACCGAACAGACGGAAAGAACCGGCGCAATTCCTTCGATAGCCACTGGAACGGGAAAAGTATCATCGTCGCAGACGCAGTTCAATTGCAATAACACTTGCTCGCCGTTCGCCAGTTCCTCATCTGCAACGATGGCGGCGGACAGCGAAAATGTATCTTCGCCAAAAATTGCAGAAGGACCCGCTTCATACGACAGGATTTCTCCTCCGCTGGTTAATTCGGGACTCCACGAAAAAGCCCCGCCAGTGGAAGTGTAGTTGCGCATATAAAAGATGACAGAGGCAGTTTCAGCAGGCGAAATTGTGTTCTGTGAAAGGTAATCGAGGGCAATGTAAGGCACACCAGCATCGACATAAATGGAATCGGTGAATATTTTTAAGAATCCATCGGGCGAGAAGGCTGATATTTCGATTGGAGAAGATGTGATAGGTTCAACCCACAGTTCGACGCTTCCAGCACCTTCATTTCTGTCGATTATCTCACCGTCCTGAATCGCCGTCATAGAAATCTGCGTTTCAGATGTTATCGAAAGTGGAGCGCCGCCGGATTCTATAAGAGATGGCAGTTCATATTCCCTGGCAACTGGTTCATCCTGCCATACGACCATTCCGGGTTCGCCGAGCACATTGATTTCGTAAATTTTCCACCGCCAGACATTTTCCCACCTCGCAAAGGGTGTATAAAAAGACTTTATAACGGCAAGAGCCTCGCCTATGGCGGGAGAACCGCCGAAGATAT
The DNA here is from genome assembly GCA_021161555.1 of bacterium. Classification (GTDB taxonomy): domain Bacteria; phylum UBP14; class UBA6098; order B30-G16; family B30-G16; genus JAGHAI01. Next base: position 27,319 of record JAGHAI010000108.1, on the reverse strand, counting down.
TTTTCCAGAAATCGTGGTCGAAGTAGTCCGAGTATCCGTATCCGGGATTTCCTGGCGAGCCCCAGCCGTATCTTGAATTTCCGACAAATGCCACAAATCCGCCGTCGGGATTTGTGATGAAGTGTTCAGCGATGCAGTCGTAGTCGAACGCTGCAGGCCAGCAGCCGATGGAATACATAACCCCACATCGAGGATAATTGTGCAGCGCGTCCGCATCGCTCAAATCAAAGTAATCATCGCCGACGCCGATTATGGAGCAGAATGCGTGTCCATCGTGATTTGTAATGCCATAGCCGTCGTTGAACGCGGATGTGACAGATAACATCGTCTCATTCCCAAGAGTTTCATACAATCTCGTCAACTCAAACCAGGACGGCAGAGCATCATCCCTGACCATATCCTTGCCGACGCCCGAATCTGTGAACGGGTCATCCCACAGGATTTCTGCGAGAAACAGCGCTTCCGCTCCGAAATCGGCAGGGGTATCTTCAACATAGGTGGTGTATTTGTCAACCCAGTTGCTGAATTCGGTCGGAGAATCCGCCGAAATCCTGCCGATTAAAACATCGGGATATAAATCCACGCTGTCCGAAACTTCGCCGTAGGGAAAAGTATCGTTCGCGTTCCAGTCCCCATCGTAATCGGCGAAATACAGGTCGCAGGGGATATAATTTTCATCCGGCATAATTCCTGCGCCGCAATCCATAGCATACCCATATCTGAAAGGCACCGCATTTATATCTCCCACGAGAACGACAGCGGCAATGCCCGAACTTTCATATAAATTTTTCAAAGCATTTCTCAACTTTTCGCCCTCATCACTGCCGGGAAAAGAAGATGTGGATTCCACCGTTATAAGCGTATCGTTCCAGCCCTGCCTGCGCAGTGCGAGGCGAAATTTTTCCATAGCATCGGTGGAAGAATAACTTTCCGCACACACGACTGCATAATCCTTCGTTCCCACATCAATTGCCCACAGCGCAGAATAAAGGGAAATGGCATCGGGATTTTTTGCAATTTTGCGGACTATTCGCGAAAAAATTTGCTCACTTTTCGGAGAACGCACAGCAGGCGCAGATGTGGATATACCGTTCTCATATTCCACACAAATTTTCAATGATTTTAAGTATTCAACTTTTCTTCTGAACGGGTTATACCTCAATGGAAAAACAATGATGTCCGCCATCGAGTATCCGGATAAATTTCCGCCGCCTGTAAATTTTGCCGGCTGTGATGGCGTAAAACTATCCTGCGAATATTTCTGTGGATTATGCGGCAGAAAACCCGGCGAAATATCCAATCCTGGCATAGGTCGTATAGTCGGCGGTTGAAAAGGTGCGATGAAAATATCTTCCGCAAAAAAATCGTACTCTGCGGAAACAATCCTCATAGATTTTGCCTTTGTGTGCGGCGGAAGGAGAATATGCACCGGTTCTGCAAGATATTCCGGGCCACCGGCATCTCCGAAAACGGCACAATTCTGCGAAACTATGTGGTAATAATTGCCATCGGAAATAATTGAAAAGTCAGAACGATTATATTCGACATCGACGAAAATTTCTCCGCCAAATGATGATGCGAACAATATTAAAATTGCCAGTAAAATCATTATGCACCTCTCAAATTTTGCCTTCAATTTAATAATTTAGTCCAAAAAACTATCTTAACAACAATATTTCTGCTGTCGCAAAAAAAATGCTCCCGAAAAAATTCGGGAGCAACACAAACTGAATTAAGATTTTCGACGAGCATTATTTAGCATAGTCCACCGCTCGAGTTTCCCTTATTACGACGACTTTTATCTGCCCCGGGTATTCCATTTCGCTCTGGATTTTCTGAGAAATTTCGGCGGCAAGAATTTCTGATTGTCTGTCATCGACCTTGGTGGGTTCGACAATGACGCGGATTTCCCTTCCAGCTTGAATTGCGTATGTCTTTCCGACGCCTGGAAAGGAATCTGCAAGTTCTTCAAGGCGCTGCAGCCTCTTGATATAATTTTCAAGAGTCTCCCTTCTCGCTCCTGGTCTTGCTCCGGATACGGCATCTGCCGCCTGCACCAGAACCGTGTATGGCGATGTGATTTCCACATCCTCGTGATGCGCCTGTATCGCATTGAGAACGATTTCTTTCTCGCCGTATTTCTTCGCTATTTGATAGCCAAGTTCCGTGTGAGTTCCTTCCTGTCCCTTGTCTATTGCCTTGCCGATGTCGTGGAGCAAGCCGCATCTTTTTGCAATTTTGGGGTCGAGGTCGAGTTCAGATGCCATATATCCGGCGAGGTATGCCACTTCCTTCGAGTGCTGGAGGACATTTTGCCCGTAGCTGGTTCTGTATTTCAACCGTCCGATGAGTTTGACGAGTTCGGGATGCAGGTCGTGTATCCCGAGTTCGAAGCAGATTTGCTCACCTGTTTCCTTAAAAATGTTTTCGATTTCCTTTTCGGCTTTCGCCACGACTTCTTCGATTCGCGCGGGGTGAATTCTGCCGTCCATAATCAGTTTTTCCATAGCGATGCGAGCCACTTCCCGCCTGATAGGGTCATATCCCGAAAGAATTATCGCTTCTGGCGTATCATCGACGATGACATCGACACCTGTGACGGTTTCAAAAGCGCGGATGTTTCTTCCTTCCCGTCCGATTATCCTTCCCTTAATCTCATCCGACGGCAGCGATACAACGGATACCGTCGATTCCACTGTTGTCTCTGCGGCACATCTTTGAATTGCGGAAACTATCACTTCCCTCGCCTCGCGCTCCGCCTTCATCTCCGCCTCTTCTTTAATCTGCTTGATTCTCTGCGCCGCTTCTGCCCGCGCTTCCGCCTCAAGATTTTCCATCAAAACACGCTTCGCTTCTTCCTGCGTCATTCCCGCAATGCGTTCAAGCTTCTCATTCTCACGATGAAGCACTTCCTGAAGCTCTTTTTCCTTCAGGGATAATGACTTTTGCTTTGAAGTAAGTTGCTTTTCAAAATTGGACAGCTCTCTCTCGCGACGCCTTATGAAATCCGCCCGACTTTCTATCGATTCGCGCTGTTCTTCAAGTCGTTTTTCAAGCTTGTTAAGCTCGTTTCGCTTTGACCGCGTCATCCTATCGAAGTCGCTTCTCTGTCGATTTCGCTCCTTCTCGAGCTCGAGTTCCATTTTGCTGCGCCTGATTTCGATTTCCTTTTCAGCTTCGGCAATGATTTTTTCGGCGTGCGTTCGGGCTTCCTTTATGGTTCTTTTGAGAAGAATTTTGCTGACGAAAAACCCCACGACAAAGCCAACAACCCCAAGCGCCACGAAAACAAGTATTAGAGTGACTGTGGACAAATACATATCTCACCACCTCCGTATATATTGGAGGAGCAAGGGACATATTGGAGAAGAATTTTGCGAGCGGAACTCCTGAAAAAGTCTAATTTAGCGAATGTTAAGCCTCAATTTCAGCAAGCTTCTGGCCGATAATTTCGGTCTGGCTTTTCACTTTTTCAAAGAGTTCCCTATATTTTTCCCGTTCACGAAACAGTTCATCAGTGATATTCAATGCTGCGAGAATCACAGCTTTCGTAGGCGATGTTGCACTTGCACTATTGACCACTTCGAATATCTTGGAATCGAGATACCTCGCCACTTCTCTGACATATTCAGGTGGCTCGTCAGTGCGTATTCGCAGTTCTTGATTGAATATTTTTACGGGAATTGCGATTTTTTCAGATTCTGCCATAAGTCCCTGATTTCCCCCGTTAAAAAATTTATTCCGAACCTATTGCTTCGTTTATTCGAGATAGCAGAGAATCGAGTTTTTCCTGCGCTACTTCACTCCCCTTTGTTTTATTTCTCAATTCTTCGGCTTCTCGCTCCAGAACATCAATTCGTTCCTGAAGTTCCTTAACTCTTTCTTCAAGAGCCGAATTTGCTTCAAGCAACTGCTTTTTTTCGGCATTAACTTTTTCGTAGCGTTCAAGAAGCTTACCTATTCGCTCAACAAGCACATTCAAAGCGTCTTCCACGACACGCCTCCTTTCAAATTTCAGATTTATGTAAAACCTCTGAAGGATTTTTATAATTTATATAGAAATTTGCTTTTTTGTGCAACAATTTTTTTAGCATAATCAAAATTATTTGTTTTTCATATAAGAAAAAATCTGCTTTGCCTCATCGGGAAATCGAAAAGCCAGGTTCTTAAGATTATTATTTCAAAACTATGAGGAATTAGTTTCAGACTCCCTGTGGACATTATTTCTTGACACCAATGTTATATGATTATAATTTCTAAGATATATAATTCTTCAAATGAGGAGAAAATTATGAATCGAAGCAAGATAAAAGAGCTGATAGAGCTTGTGGAAACGAGCGATATAGCGGAGCTTGAAGTCCATTATTTCGGCGGTCGAAAGGTCATTATCAGGAAGAGCAGTTCTGGTGTAGTTCCTGTTCAGAGTAATGGTGTTGTGACTTCCACAGTTGCGCCGCCTTCGCCGCCAATTCAACCAGCTGCACAGCAAAGCACTCCTGTTCCGCAGGAAAAAGAACCACCAAAGGAAGAAATTCCCGCTGAGAAGAAAGTTGAAGATGAAGACAGATACATTTCCATAAAAGCACCGATGGTTGGAACATTCTATCGCAAGCCGTCGCCAGATTCTCCGCCTTATGTGGAAGTTGGCGACCACATATCAAAGGGACAGGTGGTGTGCCTTATAGAAGCAATGAAACTCTTCAACGAAGTGAAATCGGAAGTTTCGGGCAAAATTGTTAAAATATCAGTTGAAGATGCGTCACCTGTGGAGTTCGGGCAGGTGTTGTTCCTTCTTGAACCCGAATGAAATATGTAAATCTGAAATAATATGCTGCTTTTTAACTTTGTGATGTTTAAAAGTCAGCAGGAGATTTCAAGGAGTAAAATATGATTGATATAACTGCTTTGTTAAAACAAATGCCGCAGCTTCCCGCATCGGATATGCACCTTCGTGTCGGCGTTCCACCGGTCTTCAGAATACACGGCGAGCTCAAACGGGCGAAGGGAATCCCACCCATAGAACAGCAGGATATGGAGGACATCCTGCACCATACTTTAACAGTATCACAGCGCGAGCGCTTCGACAGGGAACTCGAGCTGGACTTTGCGCTGCAGTTGCAGTCGGGGGAGAGATTTCGCGTCAATCTCTTTCACCAGCGGGAAACTTTTGCCGCCGCATTCAGGCTGATTAACACAAAAATTCCCGGATTTGAGGAACTGAATCTTCCCGCAATTGTCCGCAGAATATCCGAAAAACGACGCGGATTAGTTTTGGTCACTGGTGTAACTGGCTCCGGAAAATCGACGACGCTGGCTTCTATGATAGATTACATAAACAGAACCCGCGCGGAGAACATCATAACCATCGAAGACCCAATCGAGTATCTTCACACGAACAAGAAGAGCATAATTGCTCAACGGGAAATCGGAATAGATACATTTTCCTTCTCGGAATCTCTCCGCCGTGCTATGAGACAGGACCCCGATGTGATACTGGTGGGCGAGATACGAGATATGGACACTATGCAAATCGCACTTCAGGCAGCGGACACAGGACACCTTGTCCTTTCCACTCTGCACACGCTTGACGCACTGCAGACGATATATCGAATTCTTTCGTTTTTCCCGCCTCATCAGCATCAGGAAATCAGATTGGTTCTTGCATCCACGCTTCAGGCTGTGATTTCGCAGAGGCTCGTCCATCGTTCGGACAAGCCAGGTCGTGTTCCCGCTGTGGAAGTCCTCGTCGGCACAGGAGCTGTGCGCGAGTGCATCGTAACCCCCGAAAAAACTGCATCGGTAAAGGATTTGATTTCGCAGGGAACTGTGCAGTATGGTATGCAGACGATTGACCAATCGCTGTTCTACTTCTACAGAAGGGGGATGATTTCGCTCGAAACTGCTCTAACACACGCTTCCAATCCCGACGACTTCAAACTTCGCGTCGCTGGAATAGTTGGAAGCTCCGATAAGGGATGGAAGGAATTTGAAATCGAAAGCGAAGACGATAAGAAAAAGAAGAAAGACGAAATCACGGAAGATTTCTCCGATGAAAAGAAAGAAAAGCCTCTTGCAGAAGACAGAGGGTTATATCCAAATAAGAAGTAAAAATTATGTTGACACGACACATTATTAGGGGATAAAGATGGAAATAGCAAGGGTGGTCGGCACTGTCGTTTCCACAAGAAAGGACGAACTGATAAAGGGTTTTAAACTTCTAACTCTTGAAGCACTGAATCCAGAGGACTTAACGCCAAAAGGATTGAAATTGGTCGGCGTCGATATCGTTGACGCTGGCATTGGAGATATCGTCTTAATAGTTCGTGGAAGTTCCGCCAGAACGGCGAGCGGATTGAAAAATCGACCTGTTGACACATCAATTGTGGCGATAATCGACGAGATTATTATGGGAGATAAGACAATCTACCGCAAAAATTAAATATCGAGGTCTTCGTCAGCATCTTTTGAAGATGTATTTCTTCTCACCCTGTATTTTTCTATGTTAATATGATTGCATTTTGGGCATTTATCCAGTTCCATACTGTATTTTGTTCCGCAGAACGAGCAGACAGTTTCGGTGGGCATAGATTTTTGTTTGGGCTTCGGATTTGTGTTCTGCGGAGCAAACCCGATAGTTCTGGTCGCCGTTGAAGATTTTGCCGTCGATATGTTTCCTCTCATAACGCGCTTTTCGATAGTCTTTATTCGTTTCCGCAGACCAATAATGTGCCTTTCAACAGTCTGTATCTTCGTGAAGATGCGTTCCAGCGCCCACGCCATAATGAGAACAGAAAGAGCAATTAAAACAACCCCAATATTCATACTTCCCTCCTTATTTTTTAAAAATTTATAAAAATATTTTCGTTGTCAAGGTATAATCTTTATTTTATTGGTTGTCTAAAAATAATTTCTTAACAAGGGGGTTTTGCTATGGATTATCCTTTAATTGCGGGCGGTAAGGAGATATACAGCGATGAGAAATTTGAAATTCATTCGCCTTATGATGGTTCGATTGTTGGTCGCGTCAGTGCTGCGACTGAGGAAATAGTGGAAGAAGCTATATCCAGAGCAGAATTTTCTTTCGACGAAACATCCCATCTCTGTGCGAGACATCGCGAGGATATTTTGCTTCGCGCAAAAAATCTTCTCACGCAGCGAGCGGAAGACTTTGCGCGGACAATTTCCCTTGAAATGGGCAAGACGATAAGGGAAGCGCGAGGAGAGGTCAGCAGGGCGCAGGAAACCCTTGCACTCGCCGCCGCTCTAACACGAGAACCCATCGGAGAGGTGTTGCCCTACGATATAGCACCAAACGGCGCAAAAAAATGGGGGTTCTATCAGAGATTTCCCGCAGGACCGGTGCTTGCAATTACGCCTTTTAATTTCCCGCTCAATCTTGCTATGCACAAAATAGCGCCCGCCATATCCGTAGGTAATCCATTTATACTGAAACCCGCTTCCGCAACGCCAATAACAGGACTTATGCTCGGCAAACTCATCCTCGATGCCGGGTATCCCGCCGATGCCGTATCAGTCCTTCCTGGAAGTGGTGCAAAAATTGCCGAGCCGATTGCGGCTGACGACAGAATAAAGGTGGTGACATTCACAGGAAGCGCAGAAGTGGGCAAGAAACTCGCCGCGAAGGTCGGGATGAAGCACATCGCTATGGAACTCGGCTCAAACTCCGCAGCAATCGTCCTCGCGGACGCCGACCTGCTGCGAGCAGCAGATAGAATTGTTCTCGGAGCAATGGCTCTGGCTGGGCAGGTCTGCATATCCGTTCAGAGAGTTTATGTTGAGGAGACAATTTTCGACACACTGGTTGAACACATCGTCAGTGCGTCAACAAAGCTGAGACTGGGAGACCCGCTGCAGGAAAATACCGATGTCGGTCCTGTGATTTCGGAAAAGGATGCCGTTCGCATCGAAGGACTGATAGCCGATGCAGTTTCAAAGGGCGGAAATGTGCTGTGTGGCGGAAAGAGAAACGGAACGCTGTTCGAACCAACCGTGCTTACAAATGTTCCGCAGAACGCCGATGTGATTCAGAAGGAAGCCTTTGCTCCGCTTGTGGTTGTAAACCCTGTGGTTGACATCAACGAGGCTATTGCGATGGTCAACGACAGCAGATATGGATTGCAGGCAGGCATTTTCACCGCCGACATCAGGGCTGCCAGAAAGGCATTTCAGGAAATCAATGTGGGCGGCGTCATCGTAAACGATGTGCCAACATTCCGCGCCGATGTTATGCCCTATGGCGGAATTAAGGACAGCGGTATGGGACGCGAAGGTCCAAAATTCGCCGTAGAACATATGACTTATCTAAAAGCATTCGTCGTGCACTATGAGGAAGAATAGGCAGAATGCAAAATGCAAATTAAACAATACAAAATGAATCCCCTAATCCTTTGCCCCTCTTTTCTGGGGAATTTATAAGATAATTTCAAATTCACTTTTTAATTAAAAAGATTTCTTGCAGAAATTTTATTTTTATATATACTAAAAAAAATATTTATTAAGCGATGAAGAAAGAAACATACATTACATTTATTGTTATTCTCGGCATTGTTATGCTTTCTTTTGGGCAGGATTGGACGAGTTCTTCTTCGCCAGATACTGTATATATAATTCTTTCTGTTCGTATGATTGGTGCTTCGTGGATATGCAACGAAGGCGGCACGGGCGTGGAAAATACAACTCCGCCGCTCTCGTTTTCCCTCGACGCAGACACTTTTTCCGCATCGCTCGATTCCGCCACTGCACCAGTTATGCCCTGCGACAAAATTCACCATATATTCTGGATTGAAAACACCGGCGGAATTACTCTCGACATAAATGCCTTTTTCAACGAGAGTTTGAGCGGACCCGATTGGGTGCATTCTGACTTTTCCGATACTCTCTGTCGGGGCGTTGACACACTTGTTGGTTCTTATGCCTTTGAATCCGCAGACCCAACACTTTCCACGGACCCCGCTGCCGATTGGACTGTTCTCCCGGAAGACATCGGCACGACAGACGAATTTGAAAATCTTTATGCGGAAGACCCATCTGCCCTCGGCGATAGCACCTGGGACGCTGGCGAAACCGACATCATCGATTTTCATCTGCTGTATAGAATGCCGTCAAGCTCTTCAACGGTTAGGATGCAGCATTTCTATTCTGTAATTTCCGCCAAAATCAGCGACTGAAAAACTTTTTAAAATTCCTTATCGGGTAAAGCAGATTCGCAATGCGATTTTGAAATATAAACTCGGGAGGATAAAGTAAACAAATATGAAATAATTTTTGAGGAACGGCTTGAAACGGCAAGAAAACCCGAGCGCCCGATTCCAAAACATAGGGAAAAGTTGATATTTACATAAAATTTTTTACTGTATATATTTTAATCGGGAAAAACAAGGAGTTCCCATAATGCGTTATAGATATACCGTGATAATCGAGCAGGATGAGGATGGCGATTATATCGCCGAAGTTCCCGCCTTGCAAGGATGTTATAGTCAGGGCAAAAGTTATGAGGAAGCGCTTATGAATATTCAGGACGCTATTCGTCTTCACATCGAGGCTCGAAAACAGCTCGGCGAGGATGTTCCAATAGAGCGAGCAGTGGAGGAGGTTGAAATATATGAGCCGACTGCATCCAGTTAGTCCCACGAAACTTCTGCGCGCACTTGAGAAACTTGGGTTTAAGAAAATTCGTTCCAGCGGCAGTCATATTGTGATGAAAAATAAAGATGGTAGGTGGTTGACTATTCCCGTTCATAAGGGGAGGGATGTCTCAAAGGGAATATTGAAGAAAATTTTGAAAGATATAGGAATGCACTGGGAAGAATTGGAAAAACTTTTATAGACACCGAAAAAGGCGAACGAAGTATTTTTTAAAAAATTCAGCGGGCGATTTTTTACCGCCCGCTGTTTCTAAAAAAATTTTTCGCCAGCAGGATTTTTTTAATTATCATCGTCCGCCTGAGAAATTGCATCAAATGGGCAAACCTGTGCGCATACGGTGCAGTAGTTACCGGCGCAGAGCAGTTCGTCTATCACTGCTTTTCCTGTTTTCGGGTCCTTTGATATTGCGGGGCAGCCGACGCGCAGACATATTCCACAGGCGGTGCATTTTTCCGGGTCAACGCGGAACGGAACGATGTCCAGTTTTTTCCAGTCGAGCAGAATACATCGCCCCTGATTGATGATTACTGCGGGTTCGTCGGTTTCCGTTGCTTCCTTCAGGGCCTTTTCAATTTCCTGCAGATTGTATGCGTCGGTCTTGAAAACCTTTTTTATGCCGAGCGCCTTCGCTATTTCCGCATAGTCCGCCTTGAAGGTTTTTTCGCCCGTTATCGTAATGCCCGTCCCTGGATGTGGCTGGTGTCCTGTCATCGCTGTGGTGGAATTATCGAGTATGCAGACCACGGTATTTCCTTTGTTATATGCGATGTTGACCAATCCTGTCATTCCGCTGTGCAAAAATGTCGAATCGCCGATGTATGCCAGAAATTTTTTGCCGACCTCCTTTCCCTGAGCGATGCCAATTCCGTATGCGACGCCGATGGATGCGCCCATACAGTTGCAGGTTTCACCCTGTTCAAGCGGCGGAATTACGCCAAGAGTGTAGCATCCTATGTCCGTTGTCCCGTGCAGTTTTAACTTTTTCGCGACATAAAATATTCCTCTATGTGGACATCCAGGGCAGAGAACGGGAGGTCTTGCGGGCAGTTGCGATACATCGACTTCAGGTGTGCGAGGAGTTTCTCCAAGAATGGCTTCGCGAATGATTGCCTGATTGAGTTCCCCGCAGAGAGGAATTTTGTCCTTGCCGACTGTGATTTTGTCGCCCAGTTCCGCTATGCGAAGTTCCTCTTCTATGAACGGCTCATTTTCCTCAATTATCCATATCTCATCCACCGAATCCACAAATTCTCTGGCAAGCTCCACAGGGAAAGGATATGGCATACCGAGTTTCAACATTCTTGCGTCGGGAAAAACTTCACGAGCATAATTAAAAGAAATACCGCTCGAAATGATGCCGATTTTTTTGCCGTCCTTTGTGTAATTTCCATCTATGATTTTGTTAATTTCGATTTCGTTCGCATATTTTTTCACTTCGAGCAATCGCTCTTCGAGTTTTCTGTGCAGCACTCTCGCGTGCGATGGTATCACAACTCGCTTCTTAATGTCGGGGATGTATTCCTTCACCGGCACTTCTTCGCGTTCACTGATTTCGACCACACTTTTTGAATGGGAAATCCGTGTCGTTATTCGCAACATCACAGGCAGGTCGAACTTTTCGGAAAGATTTATCCCTATTTTCACGAAGTCCTTTGCTTCCTGCGAATTGGAAGGTTCGAGCAGAATCATTTTGGCAAATTTTGCATATCTTCTGTTGTCCTGCTCATTTTGAGATGAGTGGAGCCCCGGGTCGTCTGCGGAGACGAGGATAAATCCGCCGTTCACTCCCGTTTCCGATAGCGTGAAAAGTGGGTCTGCCGCGACATTCACGCCGACATGTTTCATCGCTGTCAGCGTTCTTGCCCCGCCATAGCATGCTCCGATGCCGACTTCCACAGCGACTTTTTCATTCGTTGCCCACTGGCACTTGATTTTATCGGCGTAGTTTTTCGCTATCGCCTCGAGAATCTCCGTCGATGGCGTTCCCGGATAGGCAGCGGCGAAATGCACGCCTGCTTCATAAGCGCCACGGGCAACTGCCTCATTGCCCGACAATAATAATTTTTCCCTCACTTTTTTCTCCCTCCAATTTATATTTTGTTGTTCTGCAGTTCTCTATCTTTCTCGTTTATGCGTCTATTGAATTTTTCCATTGCCCTGTCAATTCCCTGCCGAACTGCGACGACCACAGCATCGGAACATCTATCGATTATTTGAGGAAGTGCTTTCCGTTCGTCTTCGAGAAATTCACCGAGAACAAAATTGGCGCTGCTCATTCCATCGGGCAGCGGTCCGATGCCGATGCGCATTCGTGGAAAATCCTGTGTATTCAGATGATATATTATCGATGCGAGACCGTTGTGCCCGCCGTCTGAGCCGCTTTTTCTTATGCGAATTTGCCCGAACGGAAGTGCAAAATCGTCGAGAATCACAAGTAGTTCATCCGGAAAAAAATTTAACTTTTGCACAGCGCCTGTCACTCCGATGCCGCTGTCGTTCATATATGTCGATGAGCGCAGAAGATAAATAGATTTCCCTCCAATTTTCACCTGTGCGTAGAAAAAGTTTCCCCGACCTGGTTTCCAGTTCCCGCGAAATTTTTGCAGAAGGGCATCGACGACGAGATAACCTATGTTGTGCCGTGTATTTGAATATCTGTCTCCTGGATTGCCAAGACCTATGATTGCTTTTAGTTCGCTCATCGCAAATTAAATTATGGGAAGAAATTTTGGTTTCAAAAAACTTTTTTTAATATATAATTTAGCGACGAAATCACAAATAAATAAACGGAATCTTATCAAGAAAGCGGTTGAAATGAGCAAATCATTTGACAGATTGGTCAAAATAGTTCGCCGTCTCCGTGCCCCTGACGGATGTCCCTGGGATAGAGAACAGACGCATAAATCTCTGCGGCCCTATCTCATCGAGGAAGTGTATGAACTTGTCGATGCGATAGACAGCGAAAATTATGATGATATGAAGGAGGAACTCGGGGATGTGCTTCTCCACATAATTTTTCATACGGACATTCGCGCAGAAGCGGGCGATTTCGACATAGACGATGTGATTGAATATGTGTGCGCAAAACTTATCAGGCGACATCCCCATGTCTTCGGCGATGTGGAAGTATCCGGCGCGGACGAAGTCCTGCACAACTGGGAGAATATAAAACTTTCTGAGCGCAAGGAAAATGACGAAAATGCCTCACTGCTCGATGGCATTCCGCGTTCGATGCCGGCGCTTCTTGTTGCTCAAAGGATGCAGGAAAAGGCGGCGCGCATCGGGTTCGATTGGACTGAAATCGAAGATGTAAGGGAAAAACTGCGCGAGGAAATATCAGAACTGGATGAAGCGCTCAAATCGAACGACGCGGATAAAATCGAGGATGAAATCGGCGATGTGCTGTTCGTAATTACAAATCTTGCGAGATTTTTAAAAATAAATTCCGAGATGGCACTGCGCAGAACGAACGAAAAGTTTTCAAAACGATTTCGATACATAGAGAAGAAGTTGCGCGAGGAAAAGATAGAAGAACCGACACTGGAAATAATGGACAAATTCTGGAACGAGGCGAAGGGGAAATGACCTGGTTTTTCATTTTTTCTTTTTTGCGAGTTCCTTAATCTGCATCCACACTGCCATAGCGTTTGAGCGGAGTTCCAAAAAGTCGCCGTTGTTTTTTACGACAATCGATTTCTGCGGATGAAAATCCACGAAGATTTTTTCCTGAGCTTTTATTCTGCGCTCTGCATCGTCGGATGCATAGCCTCGCTGACGAACGAGCCTGTTCTTCAACTGCCATTTTGGCGATTCCACAAGAACAATGACATCCATAACTTTTCGCAGTTCCCACTTGGGAAGAAGTGCGGCATCTATGACTATTATGCCTGGAAATCCTGCATCCTGAAGTTCCATTATCTTTTCTCGGAGAATGGATGTTATCGGTTTTTCCGTTATTTCATTCAGTTGCTCCAGTTTTTCTCCATTTGAGAATACGATGTCCGCCAGTTTCTTTCTGTCTATTGCGCCCTTTTCGTCCAATACTTCACGCCCGAAGGTCTCAATTATTCGCCTTTTGATGGTATTGTTGTTCAAAAGTTGATGCCCTATTTTATCCGCATCGAGAAGATATGCGCCCATTTCTTTATATAATTTAGCAACTGTGCTCTTGCCCGAAGCTATCATCCCCGTGATGCCGACAAGATACATTTTTCCCTCCTATTTATAAAATCTTTGTTTTTACGAAATGAGCATAAAATATCATTGCAAGGAACATACCGACGAAACTGTCCTCTATGCGAAGTTGTTGATTTTGCCCGAAGTTAATGATTTTTTATTATTCAAATTTTTCTTAATAGTAAAATTATTTAAAAAAGTCAAATACAAAATTTTGTTCAGTTTTTCATATATCCAATTATTTGCAGCAGAATTTCAGGGTAGCTTAAATGGGCTACTTGTGGAATTAGCGGTTTTTTGGAGGAATTTGAAATGTGTTTTCAGGGAAAAAATATGCGGGAAGGTTGTCCAAACCCTACCTAAGGGCACATTAGAGGATTTTATAGCCGCCATCAGTCTTTTGCATCCGCTCGCTTCGTTCAAAGCCGAAGCCTCAAACGAAGGTCATCGCGTTAGCTCAACATCCGGGAGCACCCTCCATTGGACTAGTGTTGGGGTTTATATTCCCTTCCCGCAAATAAAATATAGCAAAATAATTCGCGATTTCAAGAGTTTTTAAACTGTTTCATCTGAATAAAGGATTTTGGTAAAAATCAATGTGAATTGTATTTCGTAATAATTGAAGTTTTATAACAGTTTATCTGTCAGTGCCCGTTCGCGTAATAAGTTCCTTCATTTCCCGAGTTGCTCTTTCCATACCGACCAGAGCTGCCCGGCATATTATGCTGTGTCCGATTGAAAATTCTTCGACGGCGGAAATTTCTGCGATGTTCAGGACATTTTGATAGTCGAGAGCGTGTCCAACGGCAACGCCTAATTTTTGCTTAACTGCAAGATTTGCAGCCCGTTCGATTTTATCAAGTTCTTCGAGCTCCTTTTCAAAATCTTCCGATTCGGCATAAAAGGTCGTGTTGAGTTCGACGAAATCGGCAGAAATTTCACCAGCGATGCGGACATTTGTTTCTGTGGGGTCGATGAATAGGGAAACTTCCATTCCGCCTTCCTGTAATTTTCTCACGATGGGTTCGATTTCTCCGCCTTCCTGTTCGAGATTGAACCCGCGCTCCGTTGTGTTTTCTCCGCTCCTTTCGGGGACGAGCGTGACCATATCGGGCAGAGCTTTGAGCGCAATTTGAGCCATACCTTCTGTGGGCGCCATTTCAAGGGTGAGATGTGTTGAAACTGTTTGCCTCAACAAAAACAGGTCTCTGTCCTGAATGTGTCTTCTGTCCTGTCTCAGATGAATTGTGATTCCGTCGGCTCCGCCAAGTTCCGCAAGATACGCAGCCAGCACCGGGTCAGGATATTTCGTTCCCCTCAATTGACGAAGAGTTGCGATGTGGTCAACATTTACAGAAAGCCTCGGCATATTTCCTCCAGTATTTAATTTGTTGTCGGTTTCTATTCATCTTAAATCAACGAGATGCCGTGTAATTTAATATTTTATAACACTCTTGCTAAATAATATAGCAAGTATGAGTTAATTCCAAAGGATTTCTATCCCACCACACTTGGCTCAACGACGAGCTCGCCTCGCTCGAACCTTTCAACTGAAAGCGGTGATATGTCAATTTCCGGCTCCTCCCCGGCGATGAGTTGTGCGATAGTTCTTGCGGTCATCGGTCCAATCATAAATCCGTGTCCGGAAAATCCCACAGCTTGGAAAAATCCCTTTACTTTCGGGTGTTCTCCAAGGATTGGGGCGGCGTCTGGCGTGCGATTATAGGAACCTGCCCACTGCCGAACTATTCTAACCTGCGACATCACAGGTAAAATGTTCAGTAGTTCACCGGTTATGAATTCTAAAAACTGCCAGGAACTTCTATAATTGTGCGATGGCTCTTCCTTCTCGCCTATGCCCATAACAAAACTGCCGTGGGGAACCTGTTGCAAATAAATCCCGATTTGAAACGAAATGACCATTGTATCGAACATTCTTTCAAGCGGTTCAGTGACGAGTATCTGGTGTCTTTCGGGATATGTGGGAATGTCAACGCCAGCCATTTTAGCCACTTCTTTAGACCAGGGACCTGCGGCATTTACCACCACAGGAGCATAAATTTTTTCGCCATTTTTCAACATAACGCCCTTTACCGCTCCATTTTCCACGATGATGTCAATTACTTCGGTGTATTTTCTGATTTCTGCGCCGAGCCGTTCTGCCGCATTTGCGTATGCAAAATTGGTCAAAAATGGATTTGCGTGTCCGTCTGTGGGGCAATATGTGGCAGCGATGAAAGATTCTGTGTTTATAGGCGGGCAGATTTCCTTTGCTTCCCTGTGGTCAACAAATCGGGACGGAATGCCAAGCGAATTTTGAAGTGCAATATTTTTTTCAAACTGTTCCACCTGTTTCTCATTGTGTGCCAGAACCAGATATCCCCCCTGCCTGAATTCGATGTCCATTCCGAGTTCATCGGATAGGTTTTCGAAAATTTCCACGCTCTTTTTTGCGAGAAGTGCATTGAGTTTTAGTCCCCACTGCTGACGGACTCCTGCTCCACAGCGCCCCGTTGAACCAGAAGATATATAACTTTTTTCAAAGACGACGATATCGTTTATTCCGAGTTTGCACAATTCGTATGCAATGGCGCAGCCGATAATACCGCCGCCAATTATTGCTACATCATAATTCGTCTTCAATTTTTCGCTCCTTTTTTATATTATATGATGTTAGTTCCCAGCAGATTTTGCAAATCTCCCATCTGTTTTTGAATTTCGTCTTCAACCTGCATAGAAGCGCCATTTATGGCAGCTATAATCAAGTCCTGGAGCATTTCCACATCGTTCGGGTCAACGACCTGTGCATCTATGCGCAAATCGAGAAGTTCCTTTTTCCCGTTCATAACGACGGTGACCATACCGCCGCCGGTGGAAAATTCCACCTTTATTTCGTCAAGTTTTGCCTGCATTTCTGAAATTGCCGACTGTGCCTGCTGAAGTTTTTTCATAAAATCCTTTCCAAACATCTTTTCGTCCTCCGATAATTTTTTCAATCATCTGGTCGTTATTGATTGGTTATAATTGGTCATAGCTGGTTATAATTATAATTGGTTATCTCGTCTCTCGCAATTGATAATCGCCGTCTCCAAAGGTATCGACGAACACAAATGTAAGCCCGAGAGAATAATAATACCACACTTCGTATGGATATGTGTTGATTTCAAATGGGTGTCGTTCGATTTCATTTGGTTGCCCATAAGTTATGTAAACTCTGCCTCTGTCCGTTTCCCAGCCGCGTTTTGTCGGGGTTCCAAAATTTTCGTTTGCATACTGCACTCTTTTGAAAAATTCCTCTTTAACTTCGTTCAGCTCTGTGGATGGTGTAGGGTCTCGCTTTTTCCAGAAATCTTCCCAGAGTGAGTCTCGTGTTGTTGAATCTGCATCTTCGAGGGCGTTCACCTCGGAGGGATTTGCGATGAGTTCCAGCTGCCTTAAGAGCTCGTCGAAGTGAAAGCGATACATCGATAGAGGCGTTTGAACGATGGTGAATTCCGTCTTTGCCGATGCAATTTTTTTGCCTTTTCTGTTTTTCAGCGTCAGTTTTGCTTCGTATTCTCCCCCTGGCATTTCCGAGATTACGAATAGTGCAGTAATTATCGCATCTTTCCCTTCAAATCCAAGTTTTGCAGGATATTTTTTGGCTCGATATCGCACTCCCGAGATTGTCAGTTCGCATTTTGCGCCGTCGGGGATGTCGTAAGCATTTGCTGCTATTCCCAGTGTGTCGAATATTGCAGGAATTTTTGATGAAATTATTATAGAATCGTTATGCGGAACGAAAAACCACGGTGTGGAAAGGCGCAGTTTTTTGTAATCAGGGATTTTTATACTCGCTTCTGCCTTCGCGTCGGTTTTTGCGTTGCGGTCTTTTAGAATGATGAATAGTCTGTATTTTCCAGCTGGAAGTTTGAACGATAGTGTTCCAGCTTGCCACGGCTCTGAGAGATTTGTTTCGGAAAAATGGTTTACCAGCACGCTATCTTCGATGGATTTATTTTCGAGGAGTTCATCGCCCTTGTATATAGCGCCGTCGATGCGGTATCGGGCTTTGAAATTCCCGTTATTATTCAAAAATTGCAGGGAATTGTTGGAAAGCTGAACGGATATCTTCATCATAACCATAGAATCGCATCTTGAAAGGCGGTAGTTAAAATTTCCCGAAAGGGGCGAACCCCTTTCTGATGGAAGGATAAATATAGCCTGTCCCCAGACCGCCTGAATGGCGAACAGTGAAAGTAAAAACAATGATATTTTTAATCGCGATGACATAATTTCAAACATTATAAATTTATGAAGTAAAAAAATCAAATGATAAAAATAATCCCCAAAATTTTCAGTCAATTTCAACCGATAGATTTTTTCAGTAAAAATTTAAAAAATTGCTTAAAATTTCTCTTGACATAGAAAAATATATCTTCATATTATGACTGCATAGTCATTTTCTTAATAGCGGGTCATTTGAGTGGAGAGACAACAATAAAAAGGGGGAATAAATTGTCCACGAAGGAGAGGAGAGAGAGGGAGAAACGGCAGCGTCGGGAGATAATTATATCCGCGACGGTGGAACTTTTGAAACAGGAAGGAATTGCCGGTGTTTCTATGGACAAGATTGCCGAAAAAGCTGAGCTTTCAAAGGGAACGCTGTATCTTTATTTTAAAAATAAGGAGCAACTTCTCTCGGAAATTTTCTGGATGAGATTGAACATTTTAATCGATAAGTTGCAGACGATTATGGAGAGCGAAGGAGAGTTCGATGAACTGGTCAAGCAAGTAATTCAAACTGTTATGGACTACTTCACGGAGAATGTGGATATTTTCAGGTTTATTTATCACTCGTTGCCGAGCAGTGCATACGATTTTATGAAGCAGATTCATCAGACGGTGGAAGATTTTAAGATCAGGATTCAGGAGATGTCAAACAAGTTTTACAGGCGTTTCGATGAAGGGCAATTTTACATAAAAACGGAATATTTGCAGACAGTTTTGCGTGGACTTATTTGGGGATTTTTAACGGAAAAGTTTTTCGGTCAGTCCGAAATTGAACTCGACTCCGATTTGATTTACCGCATATTTTCAAGAGGAGTGCTCAAATGAAATCTTTTATCATAGAAATGGTCGTATTTTTATTTTTACTGCTTTCATTGTCGTCGGCATTTTCTCAGGTTCTAACACTGGACGAATGTATCGAACTTGCAATTACTCAAAATCCGCAGGTTCTCGGCAGCAGACACGAGTTAAATTCCGCAAAGGCGCAGAGATACCAATCTCTCACGGCGCTGTTCCCTTCCGCAAGCATAACTGCCACATATACGAGACTTGACGAAGCACCATACACCGTTATGGACCCGTCGTCATTTCCGTTTCCGCTTCCCGATATGGAACCTATGCGTATAGAAATGGGAAAGGCGGAAATGGAAAAAGCAGAAATCGGCATAACTCAACCGTTGAGTCTGCAGTTGTTCACTGCGCTGTCGCTGGCAAATCTGGGCGTCGACCAGAAGTATCTATCTCTCAGAAAAAGCGAACTGCAGACCGTCCTCAACACAGAAAAGGCATATTTCCAGTTCCTTCAGGCGAAGACTTTTTTAAAAATAGCAAATGCGTCCAAAGCACAGATAGATGCGCACATAAAGGATTTGCAGAATATGTATGAACAGGGGATGATTCACAAAAAAGACCTTTTGAGCGCGCAGGTGAAGAGTTCAGAGGTCGAACTTTTGATTCTTCAGGCGCAGAACGCTGTGCAATTATCCCGAAGTGCGCTGTGTCTTGCGATTGGATATCCTCAGGACAAAAACATCGAAGTCGCAGAAAGTCTTTCCTTTGAAGATTATGTCTTTCCGCTGGATAGTGCAGTGGCGTGGGCTATTAGAAATGCCGTGGATGTGAGGTTGCTGGATGTTGGACTTGCTGCGTCGAAAAAACAGGTTACCCTCGCCTGGGAAGGACTTTTGCCGTCCCTTGTGGGAATGTTCTACTACGATTACGAAAAGCCGAACAGGGAACTGAAAAACGATTGGTATGACCACTGGACGGCGGTCGGGGCTATTAAGTGGGATATATTCAACTGGGGCGGGAACATCGCCGCTGTGAGTAAGGCAAAGGAACAGAAGAAGCAGATGGAATTTATGCGTAAGTCCGCTATGGATGGTATAGCGCTGCAAGCACGTGCAGCATATCTTTCGATGGACGAGAAGCGCAGGAAACTCGATGTAGCCAAAAAAGAACTTGAGGTGGCGGAGGAAAATTACAGGGTTACGAGCGATTTGTTCCACGCAGGCGCCGCAACCAATTCAGAACTGCTCGATGCACACACCGACCTTACGAGGGCAAAACTGAACAGAAATCAATATCTTGCAGAATATAACATAAAAAAAGCAGAACTCGAATATTTTACAGGACAATTGGAAGCGAAAATTGAAAAAATCTCAAAAAAGGAAGAATAAGATGAGAAGAGCAATACTTTCAGTGCTTGCATTGGCGATTTTTATCGCAGGGTGCAACAAATCCAGCGAAAATCAGAAGAACACGGGGAACAAAGTCATCGTCGGTGCATTGAGAACCCGTGTGGTGCCTGCTCGCATCGGAAAAATTTTCCGAACGGTGGATTACAGCGGGACGATTAAGGGATATCGTGAAGTTCCAGTCGCACCAGGGATGAGTTCCTGGGTGACGAAAATTCTCGTCAAAGAGGGCGATAAGGTCCGCAAGGGTCAGCTTCTTGCCAGGCTTTCACCTGAACAGCTCAATCAGGCAGAAGCTCAGTTTCGTGCGGCAGAGGAAAATTACAACAGGATGAAAAATTTGCTTGAAAAGGGGTCGATATCTCAGCAGCAGTTCGACCAGATTGAAGCAGGATATAAAGCCGCAAAGGCGATGTATGAACTTGCAATCAAAAACACTGAACTCCGGGCGCCTTTTTCTGGTATCGTTGCCTCCATAAATTCCGAAGAGGGCGAATTCTTCAACGCTATGATGCCTATGGCTGGCGCTCCCGCCGTCCTTACCGTGGTTGATTTGAGAAAGGTGAAGGTCGAATGCGAAATTTCCGAGAGGGACATCGTAGAGGTGAAGACGGGGCAGGATGCCTTTATGGAAGTCGATGCGTTTCCCGATACCACATTCTGGGGCAAAGTTGAAAGCGTCGAACACCTCGCCGACCCAATGTCGGGAACATACAAGGCGACGGTTGTGTTTGAAAATGGCAGCGGAAAACTCCGCAGCGGAATGTTCGCCACCGTTCACATAATAACTGCGGAAGCTGATTCTGCAATTGTGATTCGTCAGAGTGCTATTGTGAACGACACATTGGTATTCGTCTCAGATGGGGAAAAAGCTCGCGCCCGAAAGGTGAAGCTCGGCATAGAAAACGACAGTCTGGCGCAGGTGATTGCGGGGATAAAAGTCGGCGAGCCTGTTATAATAGAAGGCACGCTCGGACTTTTCGATGGAGCGCCGATTATTGTGAAAAAATAGCTTTTTCTAAAGCAAATTTATGCCCGAGATTAAATCACATCTATCATTGAATCGAATATCGATGAAACATTGAGAAATCGTGAAATTGCTGTTATCGAAGCACATCTTTTATTATAAGAATCGCTGCCACGCCAAGAAGAACCACGCCAAAGACGATTTTAATTGATTTCGATTTCATCTTTCCCGCCATTATTCTTGACCCTGTCTGGCTGCCGAGGAGGACTGCTATGGCGCATAATATCCATACTGTCCATTGTGGTCGTGCGGCTGTGGCGATATGCGACACAAAACTGGAAAGCCCCGAAAATGATACAATCGCAGAGGATGTTGCCGCCGCAAGTTTCGGTTCTAATCCTGCAATATACAGTAGAGGCACGACAAAACTTCCCCCGCCTCTGCCGATGAGTCCTGCGAAGAAACCGAGAAATGCGCCCGAAACAAGTCCAAGAAAAATACGCTCGTGATTGGATAGCGAGCCTCTTTTGGGTTTCCATCCACTTAACATTAACAGGGCAGCAGTTGCAGTGAAAACGGCGAAGACAAGAATTATCGGACGCGTTGGAAGATGGATGTTTGCCATCGTTCCGATTGGCGCAAAAAGTATCATAGATATCCCGAACGGAACGGCAACGCGCCAGTTTGTCAATTTCTTTCTGCCATATACAAATGCCGCGGATAATGAATTGACGATGTTCAAAAGCATCCCCAGGGGAATAGCTTGCGTTTTAAAATCCATTCCGAGCCAGAACAGTATCGGAATATATAGCTGCGAGCCGCCCATTCCGAGCATCGAGAAGACAAATGCGATGATAAAAAATATAGGCGGAGCAAAGTATAATGAGTTCATCGTGTGCATCTATATATTCCCTTCAAAACAGGGCAGACAAAGTTTTTTCCCGTTTTTCAATCGCAACCCATGAGCGAATACAATTTCGCCGCAGTTTTCGCATTCATCCCAGTAAAAGGTGCTGCGCGATTTTTCAAATTCGATATCGAATACATCGCTCTTTGCACACCGAGCGTTTTCATCGCAGCAAGCCCCGCACGAAGACCAAGTGGCATCGCAGGACACTTATGCCCGTGAAATTCTATGGCGAGAGAAAGAAGCTTTTCCGCATCCATAGTTTACATCCCTCTATTTCTGTCATTTTTTCTTCTCTATAAATGTTTTATAGTCTTCGATTAGTCTTGTAAGCGAGTTCCTTCGCTCCTCTATTACGAGCATCCAGGCGCGAAGTCTATCTTCACCTTCGATTGTGATGCGATGTATCCTCTTATGTTTAATTCACCTATATATGTGATGCACATATTATTTTCAAAGATAAAATTGTTAATATTTTTTCACAATTTTTTCAAAAAAAATGGGGGACAATGTCCCCCATTGAAATTCTACCTTGTTTCCTTGTGTATTGTATGTTTTCTACACCTGGGGCAGTATTTTTTCAGTTCGAGGCGGTCGGGAGTATTTTGCTTATTTTTCTGCGTAATGTAATTCCTTGACTTGCAGACGGTGCAGGCAAGGATTATGTGCTCCCTTTTAGATTTTCCTTTTTTAGCCATAACCAACTCCTGTTTACATCGGGCAGTTTTTGGCGTCTGCCCCGTTGATAAAATTATTCTATAATTTCGCCCACGACGCCAGCGCCAATTGTTCTTCCGCCTTCACGAATTGCGAAGCGAAGACCCTGTTCCATAGCGATTGGCGAAATCAGTTCGACTTCCATTTCAACATTATCGCCGGGCATAACCATTTCGACGCCTTCGGGCAATTTGATTGTGCCTGTTACATCTGTCGTTCGGAAGTAGAACTGTGGCCGATAGCCCGAGAAGAATGGCTTGTGGCGACCGCCTTCGTCCTTTTTCAATACATAGACCTGTCCCTTGAATTTTGTGTGCGGAGTAATTGTGCCTGGTTTTGCAAGCACCATTCCGCGCTCAACTTCGTTCTTCTCAATTCCGCGAAGCAGAATACCCACATTATCGCCTGCTTCTGCGTAATCGAGGATTTTTCGGAACATCTCGAGGCTCGTGGCAACGGTTTTTCTCGTGGGTTTTATGCCAACGATTTCGACTTCGTCGCCCGGATTGATTCTTCCGCGCTCCACTCTGCCTGTGGCAACTGTCCCGCGACCCGTGATGGAAAATACATCTTCGACAGGCATAAGGAAGGGCTTGTCCGTATCGCGAACTGGTGTGGGAATATAATCGTCAACTGCATCTATAAGGTCGAGTATCGGCTTGAACGCGGGGTCGTCTATTGGTGTGCTTTCGTTCAATCCTTTGTTCATCGCTTCAAGTGCGCTGCCTTTGATAATTGGGATTTCATCTCCAGGGAAACCATAGTTTGATAGCAGTTCACGAACTTCAAGCTCCACCAGGTCCAGCAGTTCGGGGTCATCTACCATATCGGTTTTGTTCATAAACACCACAATTGCCGGCACATTAACCTGACGGGCGAGAAGGATGTGTTCTCTCGTCTGCGGCATAGGACCATCTGCGGCGGAAACGACGAGAATAGCACCGTCCATCTGCGCCGCGCCGGTAATCATATTCTTGATGTAGTCAGCATGCCCAGGACAATCGATGTGGGCATAGTGCCTTTTCTCAGTCTCATATTCCACATGGGCAGTATTGATGGTGACGCCTCGTGCCTTTTCCTCAGGTGCGCTGTCGATGGAATCGAATGTTGCTACCTGTGCAAGATTCTTGCGCGCAAGAACCATCGTAATTGCCGCAGTAAGCGTCGTCTTCCCATGGTCAATGTGTCCAATCGTCCCGATGTTGACATGGGGCTTCGTCCTTTCGAACTTCTCCTTCGCCATTTCAAATCCTCCTTATGATTTGTGTTCTTAATTGTCCAAAAATCCACTATAAAGTGATTCTAAAAGTCCAAATATATCCTGCCTTTTATTGTGTTTTTCCTTCATAGGTTCCATCTCCTCAGGTCCGCTGGAGGCACCATATTGGCAGCGGAACATTTTGGACACAACAATTTCATAGCTAACTCCGTCAATAGCCCACTCCCGGACTTGAACCGGGGACCACTTCCTTACCAAGGAAGTGCTCTACCGTCTGAGCTAAGTGGGCAGTATGTCAATCATCTATTGAACTTCCAAATAAGGTCCAAGTTCCACAACTTTTTCCCCGGAGGGAATTTCAAATCTCACTATCCAGAACCTGCCATCCCTTTTCACAACAAATTCTCTTTGCGGACTTTCTGCGGCGACAATTTCGCCATTATCCCTCACTATTTCCTCAAATCCACCATATTCTCCCTTGGAAGAAATGATATACCACTTTCCATCTTCTTTTTTCACCTGATTAAACATAAGCTTTCCTTATTTAATTAAAGCGGGAGACGGGGATTGAACCCGCAACCCTCAGCTTGGAAGGCTGATGCTCTAGCCAATTGAGCTACTCCCGCTTTATATATGGTGGGGGGTGGATTCGAACCACCGAAGGCGTGCGCCAACAGATTTACAGTCTGCCCCCGTTGTCCACTTGGGTACCCCACCATCTAATCTTAAAATTTCAATGAATTGTGTCTGTATTGCCAATCAGCTGGCGGAGGGATTTGAACCCCCGACCGGCTGATTACAAATCAGCTGCTCTACCGCCTGAGCTACGCCAGCAAAAACAATATTTTTGTAAATATACATCAAAACCCTTATTGTCAAGCACTTTTTTAGAGATTAAGAACAAATAAAAATTAAAAAAATTTGCAAGCAGAATTTCATCTGGATAATATCAGTCGGCTTGTTGCCCGATATTCGCCAGATTTTACTGAAACTATATATAAGCCAGAAGATAGCTTTGAAGATGGTTCCCACATAAAGGTGGATGTATATGGGGAAAGTGTCGTTTCAAAAACTTTCCCTCCCTTGATGTCCAGTATTTCTATGTGCTTAAAATTGTTTTTCGGACTGGAAATTTCAATCTTAACCGCAGAATTGAACGGATTTGGATAGGATTTTATCGATATGTTCTGTATTTTTAAATAGTTATGTTCTTCTACGAAAAGTCCGCGCACTTCTTCATATCTTCCCGCCACCTGATTGCACAGGTCTTGTTGAATATAAGCCAGTGTGTCTTCGGAAACGCCGAACTTCGCCCACAGGCTCATATATCCATAATATTGACCGAATACATTTTCTTCGACGGGGGATAAGAATTCGTGAATTCTATATGCCGTTTGCGTGTTGAACAATCTTATATCGGGCTGGTCGTGTATCTGCCCCTTGATAAATTGAGCGTCGCTGCACATAGTTGCACCTGAACCGGTCATCTGTGGAGGCACTTCTCTGGAATTCACCCACAGGGGAACAGGTATGGTCGCATACGGAATGCCAAATCCACTCCAGAGAACAGGATATTGAGGATTGTCTATTTCCGCTGACCCCACTATTATCTGATAGGAAGCGGTGTAATAGCGGTTTATCGTGTTTTCCGTGGAAATGTATCCATAAGGAAAGCTATCGATTGTTCCTTCAAATGGCAGTGGATTTGGGTCGAGTTCCGCTGTCACGAGGTCTCGAGCTGTTTCAAGAACATCCCTGACATCGAGGGGAACGAGAGGTTCCAATACTGAACGAGCCCTGATGTATCTATCCCATCCTCTCCTCAGAGTATCGTCTCCGCTTATTGCAAAGTTCGTGCGGACTAAAAATCCATAAGGAGCACTGGCTGCGTTGAAATATACATAGTTCGTGCAGGTCGCCTCCACGACGATGGCGTTCCCGAACTTATCGATAACTCCATAACAATGCGTGCTGCGCAATACCACTGATGTATCCGCGAAAAGAGAATCCAGAATACCGAGAAAATCCCACACAGATTCGCATTGAGAAAGTGCGATGAACATAACTTCCCCATCGGATATTCCATAACTGCGCCAGTTCCCCTGATTGTATGTATCCGTGTTCACAATTCCGAAGCCAGCATCGTTCGTGCCGCCGTAAACTTTGTCATATATGCCCTGATAGGTTATTGCCACGAAATTGTGTTCCGCTTCGACATATATATATTGTTGAGCGACATTTGGCACATCACGGTTTTTCCACAGCATAGGTCTATCATCCGCTGTGGCAAGCGGCGAAAATACACCGATGGTGCATCCCAAAACAGATGACACCAGAACGACAAAAGCCATTGTCCCCAAAAACACCTTCATTCTAAAAAACCCCAGATAAAGTTTAATACTACATCGTCGTTTCTCAGCAATACGGATTTTTTCGGCAAATTTGTATTCAATTTTACGCAGTGCGAAAAATCAAAAATCATTCGTGCGCCATTCCCCGAATATGCAAAATTATCATTCCCTCGAGATGCGTCAGGTCTGTTCCAATAGAAGTCGGCGTCGTCAGCGCCAGATGCAAGTAGAACGATTTCTGTGGATAAGGAGAACTCCACCCCTGAAGATTTACTCCCGTCTCGTCGATGGTCGGAATGAGGTCATATCCATACAGGTCTGCCGAATAGAAACAGCATCTAACCGTATCCGAACCCATATATACCACGCTGTCCTTTATCTCCCTCGGCGTTTCCGTGACGACATAGTAATAGGATTCTTCCCGTTTGAACTGCACGGTGTCCGCCAGAGGCAGTCTTGGGGTGTTAAATCCCGTGGCGATTGCCCGAAGGATGTATTCATTTGGATTTGAAACCGTGCTGTCATTTGGCGTCCACCAGGGCGAACCAACTGTGTCTGCAGAAGTATCAACCCAGACGGAATAGGTTGAAAGTTCAAAATCGAGCGGAACACAACCGGTATCCAATATCATTATCGCCTGCTCAACTATACCACCAGCACTTCTCAACTGACCGACAAGATATGTCGCCTCCCAGCTGAGCGAATCACCCCCAAGAAATGGAGCATATATATCTTTGAGGAAAAATGTATCCTGCTGCGGCAGCCCGGGCAGCGACGGATGTGTTGGCAAACTGTCTATCGTAAACATCATTGGACAGGTGCTGATTGTAATCGATATAAGCACGCTAT
>JAGHAI010000168.1 GCA_021161555.1 bacterium | reverse complement strand
TCATCCGTCTTGCGACTTCGTCGCAATCCACCTTCTCCCGGTGGGAGAAGGCAGGCGTTCGCCTGTTTCCCGTGCGTTGCTTCCCTTTCGCTTCGCTCAATTCCTTGCAACTCCTTTCTTCTTTCTCCCCGGGGAGAAAGGAGTTAGAGGATAGAGGGGACAATAAATGCACTTCCAAAAGAACTAAAAAAAAAATTACCTATTTTGCAGAAGTCTTAAATTTCCACAATGTCATATTGCAAAGCAACATTAAAAACTCTTTTTGTGGCAAAATCATTTCAGGAAAAATTTATGCCTCTATTCGATCTTAATTATCTTATGTAGCTGCACACTTAAACGCACAGGCAGTTTTGCTTCGATAATTCTGTGCGCCAGTTTCTGCGGTGATATGCGCCCCCACGCAGGCTGAAACAATATCTGCGCTTTAACCTTAATATTGCCAATGAAATTCCTTGCCCAGTCAAAATCTCTCCTATCCGCAATTACGAACTTTATCGCATCGTTTCTGCGCAAATATTTGAGATTCTCTTCGTAAAATTTTCCAGATTCCCCGCTCGACGGCGTTTTGACATCCAGCGAAATCGACACCCCGCTTTGAACAATCCTGTTTATCGGAACAGTTCCGTTCGTTTCAACCAGCACATTTTTTCCCCCTTCGAGCCATCGAGAAATCAACTTTGGCGTGCTTCTTTGAAGAAGCGGTTCACCGCCCGTGAGCAATATCCACTTCGTCGGTGAAGATATCCCTTTATCCACAAGTCGTGCGAACGGGACTTCCCTTCCGCCACGCCTCGCTGCTGGCGTATCGCACCAGCTGCAGTGCAAATTGCATCCGCTCAATCTCACAAGCAAACACGGTTCACCAATGTAAATCCCCTCACCTATTATCGTGTAAACCATCTGCGAAACACGCATTACTCTCCTCTCCCCTTTGTGTCCGACATAAATTCAGCAGACCACCGCCTGAAATTATAGATTCATTTTATAAATTCTATATGTTTTATACAACTTTGCGCCAATGTCTTCAAGAACGCGGTTCATCAGAACATTATCCTCGAGTATCCAGGAACATTCCGCGGCTCTGTATCCCTTTCGCAGCCCTTCCTTGAATGTGTAATAATAGAATGCGAGGTCAATTCCCCTGTTTCTATATCCTTCAACCACGCCCATCGTTATAACGCGCAGCTGATTTATCTTTCGCTGATGCCACAAAATTCTAATGATGCCGAACGGCAGCAGTCTTCCGCCGCGATTGTGTATCAGCGCCTGATTGACATCGGGCAGAGCAAGAGAAAAACCGACTGGTTTTCCGTCCGCTTCCGCGATGAAAACGAGGTCCTTATCCGCAACCATTTTCAGGTCCTTCGCAGTATGCCTGAATTCATCTTCCGTCATCGGGATGAAACCCCAGTTGCGTTCCCAGGCACTGTTGTAAACCTGCAATATTAAATCCACTTCCTGCTCCAGATTGGAAAAATCCACCTTGCGAACTGTAAAATTGCCCTTTTTTATCGAATATTGAGCCAGCTTTTCGAGGCGAGGCGGTGTTTGTGGCGTATCCACGAGCCACGCCCACAGGTCCTTTTCCTTCGTCAATCCCGCGCCTTCAATAAGTTCTGCATAATACGGCAGATTATATGTCATCATCACCATCGGCGGTGAATCGAAACCATCCAAGAGCAGTCCGCAGGTGTAATTCGTCGAGGGATTCATCGGTCCTATTGCACCATCCACACCCTGCTCCTTCAGCCATTCTGCCGCTTTCTCGAAAAGAGCAGTTGCCACATCCTGATTTTCAATACATTCAAAAAAGCCCCAATAACCCAGGTTGAGTTTCTGAAAATCGATAAATCGCGGGTCAACGATTGCCGCAATTCTTCCGAGAAGTTTTCCTTTATCCACAGCGAGAAAATATTTTGCCCTGCCGTGCTTCCAGAACGGATGTTTTTCGACATTGTGCAATTTGAATTCCTCGCCTTTGAGCGGCGGAACCCAATTTCTCTCGTCTCGATAGATTATCCACGGAACGCGTATGAACGCCGCAAGATGTGCGCGCGTCGTAACATCAATTATCTTAAAGCCCATTTTCTTCCTCACAGGTTAAGTTTTCCCTTTCCAACCTGCCTGCGAATGGACATTCCTTCCCGCAGGGGGGTTATGCAGGTTCTGACATTTGGAACGCCGTCAACTTCCATAAGACAGGACGAACATCTTCCGATGGCACAGAAAAATCCCCGAGGACGATTATGGCGAAGAGAATAGCGAAGCACCATAACACCATTATCGTGCAGTGCAGAAGCGATAGGTTCACCTTCGTAACCGAACATCTTTTTCCCCTCAAAAGTGAAAGAAATTCTTTTCCCCTTCTTAAATTCAAGAATGGGATGTTCCTTAATCCTCATTTTCGCCTCCTGAAATATACTCGAAGTATTTTAATAATTACGCAACAAATCTTCTTTTTGCAACGGAAATTGTTTCAGAAAATACCATCGCCGCCAGAATAATCAGTGCTGCGGCAACAATCATCAATAGATAATTTTTACCATTTGCGAAACTTATAAATTCATATACCAAAGCGCCAATGGTCGTCAGCAACATAAATGCGCCAGGAATTGCGGTATAAAGAGCAGGCTTTTTCATTCCAAGCAGGTAGCTTGTTGCCACAAGCAGAGCAAGGGCAGCAACAAGTTGATTCGCAGCGCCGAAAACAGGCCAGACTGTCTGCCAGCTATTGGTCAAACCAATCAAAAATGCCCCAACAATTCCCACACCGGAAGCGAACCACCTGTTTGAATACCACTTTCCTGATTGCTGCTGCGCACTGCCTCCCGTGACTATTTCGGTGAACAAAAATCTGCTCAATCTCGTCGCAGTATCAAGCGTGGTGAGAACAAAGCCGTTCAACATAAGCATTCCGAAGAGCTTGCCGCCAGTTTTCGATATAAACGGCAAATGCGATACGATTTCTCCAAAGCCTGTGGCAAATGTGACAATCCATCCGCTTTTAGAAATGAGCGTTCTGAAATTCGTGGGTGAACTTTCAGCCGCCCAGTCGAGCCCGGCTGCAACCGATAAAAGAGCAACAAGAGCGAGCAGCCCTTCCATAAGCATTCCGCCGTAGCCGATTTTCAGAGCGTGTCGTTCTTTTGAAAGCTGCTTCGAAGTCGTTCCGCTCGCGACAAGCGAATGAAATCCCGAAATTGCACCGCAGGCGACAATGACGAAGAGCATAGGCCAGAGCGGTCCCTTTGAACCGCTCACAAATGGCGAAAAGGACGGCGCATTTATCACAGGATGCGCAACCAGAATGCCAACAGCACCAAGAAATAGACCTGCGAACAATATCCAGACCGAAAGATAATCTCGCGGTTGAAGAAGAAGCCACACAGGTAAAATGGAAGCAAACAGCGCATAAATTAAAAATATTACGAATATGGCTACAAACGCATTCATTCCCAGAATTGTGCTGCCGATGGCGATTGGGAAAATGTTTCCCAGGTATAACAATATAACAAGTAGAACAAGAGAAATCAATGTGCTCAACCAGAGCGGCGTTCTGGTTCGATAGTTGAGCAGTGCAAAAAACATTGCCAGAGGAATAAGACCTGCCGTTGGAATTACAATTGATGGCTCGGCGATGAGCGTTTTGGTGGTGACGACGGCAAAAACTGCGACTATAAGAACCAACGAAAGCCACACGAAAACCGAAAACAGCCATCGTGCCCTCTTCGAAATAGCTTTTTCGGCAACTTCTGCAATTGAAACGCCGCCATTTTTCACGGAAATCATAAGAGCGGTAAAATCGTGCACTCCGCCAAGGAAAACACTGCCGAATAAAATCCACAGAAGCACCGGCATCCATCCCCAAGCGCCAACAGCGACGAGCGGACCAACTATGGGTCCGGCACCAGCAATCGATGCAAAATGATGACCGAAAAGAACCATAGGATTTGTGGGA
Source organism: bacterium (assembly GCA_021161555.1). Taxonomy (GTDB): domain Bacteria; phylum UBP14; class UBA6098; order B30-G16; family B30-G16; genus JAGHAI01. The sequence goes on along the minus strand of JAGHAI010000168.1, from coordinate 3,561 downwards.
ACATAGTCAACGCCATCGCGCATAGTTTCCGCAGGGGTTGGGCTCGATTCGGAAGAAGGAAATAATTTTCTGCGAACCAATTTACCATATATCAGAAAGCCCGCGCCCAGAAATAGAAAGCCAATAATGAATACAAAAATGCTGTTCATCGCCAGCCTCCTTGTTCAATAAAAAATATAACACAACTGCACAATTTCAACAGATTTTCAAATAACTATTTTTCACGAATAAAATCTATTGATCTTTCAGCGCATCGAGAGCCTGCTTCGCCATCGTGAAATCGGGATTGAGTTCCAGCGCTATCGTAAGGAATTTTTTCGCTCCTTCCATATCGCCCTTTCGCGCCGAAACTGATGCCAGATTGAAATATAATTCCGGGGATTTTAAGCCAAGTTTCTCCGCACGAAGAAGGTATCTTTCCGCACTTTTAAGGTCATTTTCGGCGAGCGCTATTGCACCCAGCGAAGAAAATCCCTGCGCGAATTTTTTATCCTGCGCAACGGCGAGATTGAGCAATTCCGATGCCCTGTCAATATCTCCGCGCACCGCAGAAATCTGCGCGAGATTATAATATGCCCAGCTCCTTATCCTGACAGCACCAGCTCCGAAACCCGACTGCTCGCTGTATATCGTCCCGAGGTCATAAAGTTCGACAAATGAACGGCTTTTATCAGCGATGATTTTCGTCCACAGAGATTCCGCCCTCGCAGTATCGCCCACGGCAAGCGCTGTTGCACCAGCGAGGTTGAGCAGGCGAAGATTATCGCTAAATTCGGGCAATTGAACCCGTAGGACCGAGTCCGCCACCGAATAATATCCGATTTCGAACAGCGTCATCGCATAGTTGAAGACAGCAGAAGGTTCTGCGATGCAGTCCTCCAGCGATTTTCCGCCCCAGTGCAGCGCAAGCATATAATTATGCTCCAATCTTTCTATAACGCCGAGATTCGCCTCTGCACGGCAGATTTCACCGCCGACATCAATTTCCCTGCGAAAATAAATCTTCGCAGAATCGAGCAAGCCTTTCCTGAACATTATCGCACCGAGATTGAGATAGACACCTCGCGCACGGGAATTGAGTTCGAGTGCTTCACGATATTCCCTTTCGGCATCAACACTTCTTCCCGAACGAAGAAAAATATTTCCCAGCGCAAAGTGAGAGAGAGCATCCTCATCCCTTCGCCAGTTATATGGGTCGAAGAGCGACAGGACGAAAACACACAGCGCAAAGATAATTGCGACAATTCGCCTTTTCTTAGCCCCTTCAAAAAATAACTTTACCCCAGCAGTTGAGGGGATAATGAGCATTGGAATCATCGGCAGGCGGAAACGAGAACACATAAAGAAAGACACCACAACAAGAGCGTAGAATATGGTCATCGCGGCGAAAAACCATTTATGTTCAAACTTTGCGAACAGAAAACCAGCCAGAGCAAGAGATACAATCAACGCCCACACCCATAGAAATTTTTTCAGGAACGAGCCTCGCAGAAGGAAATAAATATTTCCGTTGTTGCCGATTTCAGGAGATGTGAACAGAAGAACCATCTTTTTAAAAAATAGTTTTATCGCTCTTCCCGTATTTTTTCGCCAGAAATCAAATCCCTTTCGATAGAAAAAACGCGACACGGCGGAAGGCTTTAATTTTTTGCCCGTCTGTTCTTCTGCAATTTTCACACACTGGCGATAGTGCCAGTTTCTTCCGAGTTCGGGGACAATTGCCGAAGCGCCGTCGCACTCGGGATTATTTCCTATGTAAAAATTGATGCCGCCCTGCGAAGCAATAAGGACAAAATCGCCACTTATGACATTGGAAATCGTAATGGGTGCGATTGGCAGCAACATTGCCAGCGCAGTGATTACGGCGCGCCATTTCACAAATTTAATCACATAAACCAACACAACGGGAACGATGATAAGTATGGTCGGTCGAGTTATGGCTAAAATCCCGAGCCAGAAACCTGCCAGCGCACACAAAAATGGAGTTCTTTTGCGAGGAATTAAAATCAGAAACCAGATTAGCCAGACGACGCCCGCAGAGAAGAAACTATCCAGCAGCAGACGAGATTCATAAAAAATCTGCATCGGATACAACACCCATAATAGAGATGACAGCAGGGCAATTTTTTCGCTTTTAAATATTTCTCGCGCCACAAAAAACATCGGAACGGCGGCAATCAATCCCCATAGATGCTGGAAAATTCTCGGCGCCAATGCGCCATCGCCGAACAGAGCGTAAATTCCACCGATAATATAGGGATAAAAAGGAGCGCGAAAGAAAACACCCTCTGGCAGAATTTTGCCATCTGCGATGCGTTCCGCCCAGAGATGATGATACAACTCATCCAGAAAATAGTTTGAAAAATAAGGTGTCTTCGACCAGAATAGAAGAAACAAAACCCGCACGATTGCACCAACGAGCAAGATAAATAGAAGAACTGAAAAATATTTCTGCCTCTTATACATAAGCAAAACTGCTCTTCATTACTGTCATACACCAGAACAAATGTAAAAAAATTGAATTTTATTGAATTTTAGCACATCAGGCAAAATTTTTCACAATTTTAAATATCATTAACCGTTCGAACCTGATAAAACCCGCGCGAGGTCGACGTTTCCCATCGACATCACAAACACCTTATCGTTTTTCTCGAGAACCATCAATTTATCTGATGAAGGATTGAGAAAAAGTTCTTTCCCTCTCTGTATGCCGATTACCGTTGCAGGATTTTTTGTTCCACGAGTATTTTTTAAAACATCTACCACAAGTTCTTCATAAGGCCTGCCTGCATAATCATCGGGGAGTTCCGTCACATAGATTTCATTTGTGTCCTCAGAAATTTTCATCAGGTCGGAATACACATCGACAACAACGGGGAAGAAGACCGCTTCTGCTGCGAGAAGAAAATCTCTTCTCGAGGCGCATATAACCTTGTCGGCGACACGAGTAATTCTGCTCGCAAACGACGGACTGTCCACCTTAACTATAACACGGGGACGATTCTCATCCTTCAAACCTTCGAGGAAATCCCACACGGTCATAGCAGCAAGCGAAACGGACAGGTCGGGATTTTCTTCCTTTTCGGGTGGAAGCAATAAAATCGCCAAAGCATCTTTCACCGCTGCATTTTCAAGGTCGGAAATGTCGAGAGCCGTTCCCTGAATTACATATATGTCATCCCACACATCGAGATAACGCCTGACGATGCTCTTTGCTTCGTCCATAAAATTCACATCTACAATAACCACAATAGGACGCCGCTTTTTACCAAGCGCAGGATTGCTCATCTGTTCAACAACCTCATCGAGATGTGTGTTGCATCCCCACACTACGATATGATTTTCATATTTCACCTTTTTCCTCCTCGAAAAAACTTCGCAATACTCGGCACGAGAGCACTGCCGAAATTGAATACACCATTTGCGAGAAGTAGCAGAGTAACTATGGAAAATATTGCAATTGCCCCTGCTTCTTCGGGGTTACCTGCTTCCCAGCCGAATATGACAAACATCGGCAGAATCATTCTCGCCGCGCAATCTACCATAGTTCTGTAGTCCTCG
>JAGHAI010000035.1 GCA_021161555.1 bacterium | reverse complement strand
TTCTTATATTTAATTACAAAAATACTTTCATCATATAGCAAAAGCAAGTAGTTTTACTTTTTATTTGTATGGACACGGAAAGTTACATATCGGAATTTCTGCTTCATCTCGGGAAGGAACGGAACTATTCTGAACGCACTGTTGAAGGATATGAATTGAGTTTGCGTCAGTTCATCGAATTTCTGCGGACTGAATTTCCAGAGGGCATTTCTGACCCGAAGAATATTGACATAATAGTTCTTCAGGCGTTCATTGCGGGGCTTATGAGCGGAGGATACAGCGTCCATTCGGTGCATACAAAGGTTTCGGCACTGCGTTCTTTCTTCAAGTTTCTGTTCAGCAGAGGCGCTGTGGATGTAAATCCTGCAAGACTTTTGAGACTTCCGCGACTGCCGAAGAAATTGCCATCGTTTCTGGATTTCGCTCAAATAAACGGTGCGCTTGAACTTCCCGACACATCGAAACCTGCGGGAATGCGCGACAGAGCAATTATGGAACTTTTGTATGCCACAGGAATGCGAAGGAACGAATTGGTAAATCTGAACCTCGAGGACATCGACCTTAAAAACGGACAGGTAAAGGTTTTCGGCAAAGGCTCGAAGGAAAGAATCGTCCCATTTGGAAGTGCTGCCCGAGCGGCGCTTGAGGAATATCTTTCCGTCGCAAGGCCTAAAATGGTGAAATCATCCGATGAGAGGGCGCTTTTCGTTAGCAAATACGGGAAAAGGTTATCTCCGCTGTCGGTGAATAATATCGTGCGGAAATATCTATCGCAGGTGACGGACGGAAAGCGCAGTCCGCACACACTGCGGCACACTTTTGCAACTCATCTTCTCGAAATGGGCGCCGACATATCGTCCGTAAAGGAACTGCTGGGACACAGCAGCATCGGAACCACGCAGATATACACGCACACGACGATTGAGTTCCTGCGGGATGTATATCGCAGGGCACATCCAAAGAGCAAGGACGAAGAATGATGGAAAATTTCGGAATTTGATATGAAGGATAATTTCGTGCATAAGGACATTTTCGTTGGGACATCGGGATATTATTTCAACGATTGGGCGAAAAATTTCTATCCGCGAGGATTGAAGCGCGACCTGTGGCTGCGATATTACACGAATTTTTTCAATTCACTCGAACTCAACACGACATTCTACGCAATTCCAGATGTTTGCAGGATGGAAGAAATGGCAAAAAAACTGCCGGAAGAATTCAATCTTCACATAAAATTGCCCGGCGCAATCACTCACAGGCGAGATGTTTCAACGACTGAAATTTGCTCCATTATGAAAAATTTCTCGGATGCAATTTCGCCGCTTGTGGAAAAGGGCATCGTCGCAGGATACCTTGCACAATTTCCAGTGTCATTCAAACTGAACGACGAAAATTTATCCTCACTGCTCCACATAATTAAAATTTCACCAGAGCCGCTTTTCGTAGAATTCAGAAACAAAGACTGGCTTGACGAAAAAATAATCGATATTTTCAGGGAAAACAATGTCGGGTGGGTTATCCCCGATGCGCCGCAAATACACAATCTTATGCCAGATGAAATCATCGCCACCAACGATGTCGGATACATTCGCCTGCACGGCAGAAATGAAAAAAACTGGTATTCGAAGGAAGAAGATAGATACGATTACTTCTATTCCGACGAAGAACTCGAAGAAATTTTTAAAATTTCAGAACAATTGTTCCATCGGGGCGTGAAAAAGGTTTTTGTATATTTCAATAACTGTCATCGCGGTCAGGCGGCAATCAACGCGAAAAAATTCGCCGAACTCATCGGCATTTTGCCCGAAGAAAATAAACTTTTTTAAAAAATCCAGAAATGATAAATTATCCTTTATGAGCAAAGAAGACCCGCACGATTGATTTCTATGTTGAAAATGCCCTTTCAAATCCTGCAACCATCGCCTCGACAAATTCATCATATTCCGGGATTTTTCCGATAACTTCCTGAATAAATGTGCTGTGATTATCGAGTTCCTCGCGCACTGCATCGCCGTTTTGAGCCACGAGTTCAGCGAGCAGTTTATAATGCGGACCAGCCATAATCGAACCCTGTTGAAGAACCGCGCGATGTCTTCTTCTCTGCGCGCTTCCGACGAGTTTTTTGCCATTAACAACAAGTTCGTATCGCGATGTGGACGAAAAACAGGAAGCATTTTTCGAATAACTCGACGGCGCACCGCGGGAAAGTTTTGCAGGTATGTTCAAATTTCGCAGTCCCATAGCGAGCGCACGACTCAACTCGTTGTATGTTCCAAGAACATTCATCTGCGAAAGCCTGTGCGACGGCGGAAGCGTGACGGAATATGTAAATTCGCTGTGATGGTAAATTGCCCTTCCACCTGTGGGTCTCCGCACAACTGGAATTTTTTTTAAGGCGCATTTTTCTGCATCAATCTGTTCAAGCGGCTGACCAAATCCAACTGAAACGGCAGGCGGATTCCACAGAAAGAACCTCAACACTGGAATTGCGTCCCCGTCTGAATACGCCCAATTCAAAAGTTCCCTATCCCTGTCCATATTTGTCTGCCCATCCATAGGATTATCGACCAGAACGAACCAGCGCTCACCGCCGAAAAATCTTTCTTCAGCGTATGACAGAAAGGATGGGAACATTTCACCATTGGTTTTGTGATTTGCAGCGATGATATGACGATATGTGAAGTTATATCGTTTGTGGAGTTTATTTTTTCTCTTCTCTTCTTTGAGTTGCTTCTTTGTCTCGCTTTTCAAGTTCTTTTACAATTTTATTCCATACATCCGTCCACTTTTCCGGTTCTTCATCCATATTCTTTCGAAAATCATCGAACTGCTTGCGGGAAATATTATGCGCGGCAAATATTGAATCCTGCACCTTTGCCAACTGTGTGGAATCTTCCAGAAATTTTTCCGCCGATATGGACAAATCCACATATAGCGATACGAACTGCTCCACAGTTATCTTATCCTTTCCTTTTTCTGCTTCTGCGCAGTAGGAAATAGTGTTCAATGAAAATAATAAACCTGCGATTGCCGTTATCGTTATGTATTTCATAGTCATCCCTCCTTGCACAATCTTTTCAAAAAGATAAATAATAAAAAGTCGGCGTGCAAGAAATTTTAAACATAATCATTTTAATCTGAAGGTAAATCTGTGCAGTATGGTTTTGCCAAAATTTTCTATTGCAGAATAATGCTCCTTCGTTGGATATCCCTTATGCTGTGCGAAGTTGTATTGCGGAAAAACTGTGGAATATACTGACATCAGCATATCCCTCGATACCTTTGCCACAATTGACGCCGCCCCGATGGCAGAAATCTTATCATCTCCGCCCACAATTGCCCTCTGTGGTATATTCAGCCCTGGGATTTCATCGCGTCCATCGACGAGAAGGAACGATGGCGAAATTCTAAGTCCAAGTACGGCATTTCGCATAGCAAGAAGCGAAGATTTTCTTATATCCAGCACATCTATGATGTATGGCGGCACGGCACATACGGAAACGGCAACTGCTTCCGCAAGAATTTTTTTATACAAAGCGTATCGTATTCTGCGTGAAATTTTCTTGCTGTCGGGGAAATCGCTATCATCGACAATTACTGCGGCGGCGACAACTGGTCCTGCAAGAGGACCTCTTCCTGCTTCGTCCACGCCTGCAAAAATACCCTGATTTCCCATCGAGTTTCCCCCTGATGTTCCAATTAAATCGAAGGAAAAATTTTGGAAAAAAATTTATTGTTTTAAAATAGTTTTGAAAAAATCTTGCGCAAAACTAAATTTATTAAAAATTTATTCAATACCTTATGAAAAAACTTTTGCGAGGGATAGATTGAGAACACGCGAGAAGGACACATCTCCCATAGAGCGCATACTCATCATAATGCCGACATACAATGAGCGCGACAACATAGAACGCATTGTTCCTGCGGTTTTAGCACAGGATGAGCGCATAAATATGCTTATAATCGATGATGGTTCTCCCGATGGCACAGGTGAAATCGCCGATAAAATTGCCGCTGATAACAACAGGGTAAATGTGCTGCATCGCGAAGGCAAACTTGGGCTGGGAACCGCCTATGTGATGGGTTTCAAATATTCGCTGGAACACAACTATGACCTGACCTTCGAAATGGATGCGGATTTTTCGCACGACCCATCCTATCTTCCTGTAATGATAAAAACAGCTGAAGACGGTGCAGATATGGTTGTCGGTTCAAGATGGGTGAAAGGCGGTGGCATTGAAAACTGGCCCAAAAATAGAGAGCGTCTATCTCGATGGGCGAGCAAGTATTCGCAAATCATCACAGGATTGCCCGTCCACGATTGCACAGCAGGATTTCAGGCGTTTCGCAGGCGCGTCCTTCAGGAAATTGACCTCGACAGAATTCATTCGGATGGATATTCTTTTCAAATCGAGACAAAGTTCAAGGTGTGGCGAAAGGGATTTTTAATCAAAGAAGTGCCAATCATATTCAGGGATAGAGTTCACGGGGAATCGAAGATAAACAAGAAAATTGTTTACGAGGCATTTTTTATGGTCTGGTGGTTGAGGCTTGAAGCGTTATTTGGAAGGATTTGACGATGGGAAAAAATCAGAAACCGAAGACATCGATTGCGAAAAACAATATAGACGAAACAGCAAAGCGAATAAAAGCAGCGCAGCTTGCAATTGTCATCGTCAGTTATAACACGCGCCGCCTTTTGCGGAGATGCCTTCTATCTCTGCGGAAAAATCCGCTTTCGGTGGGCGATTTTGCGACAATCGTCGTGGACAACGCTTCGGAAGATGGCAGCCCCGAAATGGTGAAAAAATTTTTTCCCGAAGTGTATTTAATTGAAAACGACGATAACTATGGTTTTGCAAAAGCTTGCAATCAGGGGTTAAAATCCATCGAAGCAAAATACTATCTTCTTCTAAATTCCGATGCCGCAGTAATGGGAAATGCGCTCGATGTTCTGGTATCCTTTATGGACGCAAATCCCGATGTCGGCGCGGCTGGCGGTATGATTTTCACCGAAGATGGGCATATCCAACCATCCACGCTTCAATATCCGACATACTGGAATCTTCTGTTCGCTCGTTCATCATTGCTTTCAAAACTTCCCATTTTCCGCTGGAAGATGGAAGAACTGCGCAAACTTCCCGAGGATGTCAGCGATGTCCCTGCGCTTGCGGGCGGTTTCATAATCTTCCGCGACGAGGCACTCGAAGAAGTCGGACTTCTCGACGAAAGATTTTTCATCTACCTCGAAGATGTGGACATCTGCCGAAGGCTCAAAAAAGCAGGCTGGCGCGTCGTGTTCAATCCAAATGCAAGAATATTACACGCCTGGGGAGCATCGTCCAAGAAGAGAAGAAAAAAGGCATTCTGGTGGCACCATATGTCGATGTTCAAATATTTTCAGAAACACTATCCCTATCTGCTTCCGCTGAACATTCTGCTATTTTTTGGGCTCGTTGCACATTTTGGCTTATGGTGGACGATTCATTCCCTCACAGGCTGGCGAGCATACCGCGAGGAAAACAACAAAAATGAAAAAACAAAATAAGATATACTGATAAAAAACTTTTCCTACATAACTCAACGATATGATTATCCTTCAATTAAATTATTTCACATAAATTATTCTTTTCGACACCGTAGTTCCATCAGAAACAGTGCGCACAAGATAAATCCCCGAAGGAATATTATCAGGATGCCAGATTATCTTCTTCATCTCACCCGATAGATTGTCCGCCGAAACCAACTGTTCTGACCGATATGAATTGGATGAAGATTCCCATACTAAATTTCCCCGCAAATCATAAATTTCCGCCCTTCCGTTTTCAGAAATAACAATCGTGCAGGACGAATTAAAAGGATTTGGATATGCCAAAATTTTCAATCTATCGTTCTGTAAAATTTTTTCAGAAACTTCAAGCGCACCGGCATAAATCCACATAACCGCATCCGCGATGACGACGGAACCATCAGTTGCCGTCTGGTCGTGCAAGCCGACATATCCTGAACTTCCTTCGTCAAAAGGAAATGTGCCGAGAAAATGCCAGGCGCTTCCGCTGCCCTGCTGGGAGATAAAAACCGTGTCATCATCTTGCCCAACTATGCGGACGAAGACATTATTGCACCTGTTGGAACCGGCATACCACCACATATAGACATCGTAATTGCCTGTTCTTGGTA
>JAGHAI010000073.1 GCA_021161555.1 bacterium | reverse complement strand
GAGGACTTTTTTGGACTTGGAGGTGCGATTTGGAAAACTATTGATGGTGGATACATTATTGCAGGGGCCACAAGGTCTAATGACGGAGATGTGAGCGGGTGGCACGAGGGATATTGGGGGGAGGACCACCCCACGGGTGATTTCTGGGTCGTCAAGCTGTCCCCGGAGGGAAGTATTTACGAATCCAAACTGCCAGAAACAGTGAAGATTGGCATAACACCAAATCCCTTCAATTCATCTGTAAAAATAACTGCGCCGGCAAATGCGGAAATCACTATATACGATGTCGGGGGAAATGTCGTATATGAAATCCCCTCTATTCCTCGGTCCCTTTTTCCCCAAGGAGAAAGGGATGACGCGGCAATCGGCGATGGCAGCGATGGACAAAATCCTTCTCCCTCGGGAGAAGGATTTAGGATGCGGGGGCAGTTCATCTGGAAGCCCGACAAATCACTTGCATCGGGAATTTATCTGATACGAGCAACAACGGAAGATGGACAGACAATAACCAGGCGCGCAATACTGATGAAATAATCGAACCAATCACCGAAATATTAATGCCGACGAACGGAAAAAGGAAGGCAACAAGCGAATGGCTGATGTCCCGCAATAATCGAGTGACGCCCCAGAATGAATAGGAAAATACCCTGACTAAACGAGGTGAAAAATCTATTTCCGCCAGAGTTTTTTAATTTTTGAATAGTGTTCGGGGTCTTTTTTTCTGAGCAATTCGAGGTATCCTCTCCATAGCGCCCACAAAATCATAATAGCGCCCACGCCAATAGTGGTCGCAATGCCCATCAGCGCCTTTTTAGGACGGATTTTCTTATCGGGCGGTATCGCCCTGGCAAGTATGTGAAGATTTTGTGTGTTTCGCTGTTCCTCTATCCTCGCCTGTTCATACTGCTGGCGCAACATTTCATAGACGATTTCTTCAATTTTTGCATCACGATACAGGCGCGCATATTCGAGTATCAAATCGGGATAATTCTTAATAGGTATTCCCAGCATCGAAGCATCGCCCTTCTGTTCAAGCTGCTTAATCTTCCTTCGGAATTCCTTCTCCTGCGCTTCAAGTTGCGATTTTTCGGGGCTGAACTGCACACCGGCGTTTTCCATCGCACCGAGTTGTATTTCAATAAACGAAAGTTGCGCATATAGTTGTGCGATGTTCTCAACTGCTACCTTTGCCTGGTCCTCGAGGGACACTGCTTTATTTGCCTGCTGAAATGCTAAAAGCGCATTTTCTGCGGATTTTAGTTCCTGTTCGCTTTTTTTGAGTCGCTCTTCGAGAAATTTTCTCGTCCTGCTTGCTGCTGTGGTGTGAACGCGCTGAAGAATTCTGTCGAGCAGGTTGACAATTGCGTTTGTCACATCTGCGGAAAATTTCGGGTCTTTATCCTCATATCCAATGGTCAAAATTCCCTCGCCGGAAATATCAACATACAGATTATTCAAATATGCCTTTCTTGCTCTGACTATCTGCTTTTTGTGGTATCTCTCCATCAGATTAAATTCTTCAATGATGGAATCCGCTATGCCTGGCGATTTCACCATTGCACCCCACAGGTCCACAGGAGTAATCATCATAGGCAGGGTGAAAGAGCCTTCGCCACCAATTCCCATAATCCCGCCAAGCAATCCACTAATTGCTGACGAAGTGCCAGCGCTATATGGCGGCATAACCTGCGCTTCGGCACGATACCATTTGGGAAGAAGAAAACCTATCCCCACAGCAAGAATACCCATAAGTAGCGGGATGAAAATTATCGACTTCCAGCGATGAAGCAGTGCTTCCAGAGCATCGAATATTGTGTATTCGACTTTTCCCATTATCTCGTCAACCTGTCGATTAGATAATATACAGTTAAACCAGAACTTATCACTCTGGCAAGTGTTTCTATGAAGTCCTTTGTCCTATTGAATGTGCTGTGATGGACAATTATGACATCTCCCGGCAGTAAATTTCCTGCCTTTTGGGGAGAAAGTTTTTTCCCTTTACGATATATTGAAACTCTCGATTCTGAACCCTTTTCGCCTGGACCTCCTGCCATAGCGACATAAGTGTAATATGAAACACCTGGATAATATGGATAGGCACCGCCCTGAAGGACAAGTCCACCGACAATTATCGAATCGAGATGCGTTGGGAAAATAACGATGTCGCCGGGTTCAAGAGCACTATCTTCCCTTAGCAGATTTACATTTTTAGATTCGTCTCCGTGGATAATTTGAACATTCGACAGTTCAGGGGACTGCGAAAAAATGCCAGTTCTCTGCGCAAATTCTCTCACGGTTTCGCCTGGTAAAAGTTCATAAAATCCACTGCGCACACCAGCGCTATAGAGACGAATCAATCCATTTTTGCCGTCAACGGTGGGAACGACAACAACATCGCCATCTTCGAGGTATGGATTTTCCGAGAGGTCGCCCTGCGAGAGATATTTAGTGATGTCCAGCACAATTTCTTTGCCATTCTTTCTCACAACTTTCACCTTTGATAGGTCGCCAAGAGGGGAATTTTCGCCTGCGAGTTGAATAATGTCCCACACTCTCTGCGTTGCCCCGACCTGATAACTGCCGGGAATTTTCACCGCACCTGAAATGTGCGCCCAGAAAATTCTGACACCGCTCAATGTTATGGCATATCGTTCGGGATTATATCCTTCTTTCACCGCCTCCTCTATTTTTGCCTTTGCTCTATTCCAGCTCTCTCCGCTGATGTGAATTGCACCATATCCGGAGAGAACGAGCATTCCATCGGGCGTGATTTCTACGAATTCGTCCACCGTTGTGGCGCTCCAGATTTGTATGTGAACGACATCGTGCGGACCGACAATATATTTATCCCCGTCAATTTCGCCATCGATGGGAACATATTGAAGTTGTCTCAATTGCGTCGAAGCGGACTCCTTCGCTTCCTGCAATTTTCGTATCTGTTCTCTTATCTGGGATACACCTGTTGGAATTGCAGCCCCCGATACATCAAGACCTTTCGGCTTGGACATATCTGACACATCTTTCAGGTCTAATCCCTGTCCGAAAACCTGGCTGAATAATAGAAACGACAGCAACAGGAGAACTGCATATTTATATTTTTCCCACAACATATCTGAAAAAATATCCAACCAGTTGAAAAGCGCAATAAAAAATTTTTTATAGTTATAAAAATCACAATAATTTACTTGACTTTTTGGACGAGTTTTTAATTTTTCATCCAACACAAATTTTCGGGGGTATTTCAGTGTTATTTCAATCTTTACACGACAAATCCAACATCACATCCTATCGGACTATAATTGAAAGCGCGTTTTATCGGAACAATGTGAGGAAAATCGATTCGCTGGCGGAGGCATATTTTCTTGCGGAATCTTCAACGGGGACAATTATAACGGATATACCTGTTTATCGACCTGAATTTCACGACCTTCCGAGCGGTGCAAAAATACTCGTCTTCAACGACGGCGCTGTTATCGGCAGGTGCGCTCAAGCACGAAGAATTGCGTTCACCCCCGATGTAGATGAGAAAAAATTTGGAGAAGTCCTGCGGGAAGCGGTCTATCAGACGAGATTCAAGACTATGTATCACGCACAATCCGTCATCGGACTTCATCCCGATTTTATGGTGCGAGCCAATCTGCTCATACCAGAAGGATTTGAAAACACACTTTACAACTGGCTGATAAATTTCCAGACGATAAATACAAAATATGCGGAAATGTATGCAAATTCCCGCAAGATAGATGACCTTGAAATTTTCATATTTTCCGACCCATACTGGACACATCCCGACTTTCCGCTTGGATTGACATTCTTCGACCCTATGCACAATGTTGCAGCCATTCTCGGAATGAGATATTTTGGAGAATTTAAGAAGGGAACCCTTACTCTCGCCTGGGGAACGGCAAACCGACACGGATATGCTTCCTGTCACGGCGGCATCAAGAGATATGATGATAAAAAGTTCGTCGCTGCATTCTTTGGGCTTTCCGGCTCTGGAAAATCCACGCTGTCCCACAACAAGCACGGCGGAAAGTATAAGATTACAATTGTCCACGACGACGCATTCATCATAAGTATGGAAGACGGCTCATCGATTGCGCTGGAACCGTCTTACTTCGATAAAACTGCCGACTATGAAATCGGCCATCCCGACAATAAATACATTTTATCTGCGCAGAATGTCGGCGTATCTGTGGATGAAGACGGAAAAATGTTTCTCATAACAGAAGACATTCGCAACGGGAACGGCAGAGCGATAAAATCGCGGTTGTGGTCGCCGAATCGCGTGGACAAACTCGACGACCCGATAAATGCAATATTCTGGCTGATGAAAGACCCCGCTATGCCGCCGATTACCAGAATAGAAGACCCTATCCTTGCCAGCACAATGGGAACAACGCTCGCCACAAAGAGAACTTCGGCTGAAAGAGTTGTCGGCGTGAGCCTCGATAAACTTGTCGTGGAACCCTATGCGAACCCATTCAGGACATATCCCCTCGCCGACGACTATGTTAAGTTCAAGGAACTTATCGAAAAGGGAGTGCAGTGCTATGTGCTAAACACTGGCGCATTTATGGGCAAGGATATTAAGAAAGAAGTTACGCTTGGAATTCTTGAGCAAATCGTCGAAGGGACTGCACAATTCGAACCATGGAAGGATGTGGAAGAATTCTCCTTTATACCCATAGATGGGTTTATCCCCGATATGAACGATTCCGAGTATCGCAATTTCTTCAAGGAAAGAATGATGGACAGGCTTGAATTCATCAGGAGCAGAGACGAAGAAACGAAGGGGTACGATAAGTTGCCGGAGGAAACTTTCGAGGCGATTGAAAAAATCACGGAGGGATTATGATTGTCGATGAATAATTTTTCATTGACAATCATCTGTATAAGTATTATTTTTATAAAAATTATGCAACTCTGAAATTAAAACAAGGAGGCAGAGATGCGGAGAGCTGTATCGTTAGGTGTTCTGCTCGCATTTGCGGCAATGTTCGTTTTGGGCGGATGTAAAGGTGGCGCAGGAATTGCTGCAATCAGCCAGCAACTCGAAGAGATTGGAAACAAACTCACTCAAATTGAGCAACAGAACACTGACCTGCAGGCAAAAGTAGCCGAACTGGAAAAGACAATCAACGATCTTAAGACAAATCACCCCGAGCTGTTCCAGCAAGCCGCTCAACAACAGCAGCAGACTGGACAGACAACCACAACCACTCAAAAGGGAAAGACAACCACCGATAAGAAAACTGGCGCATCCACAAAAACCAAAAAAGGAAAAGGGAAAAGAGTAAAATAACGAAAATTCCCTTATTGCAATTGAAAGTAAACGAGGAGGTATTAAGATGACGAAAAGAATAATTCTTGCGACACTTATTGCTGTATTCACAATAGTTTTCATTATTGGTTGCGGTGAAGACACGACAAGTTCAATTGAACCGCCATCGTCCCTGCAATTGACCGGGGCAACCAATGAAACAGACCTCGTTCTCACCTGGTCTCCTTCGCCAACGGAAGATATCGATGGTTATAGAATTTATTTAGGAACAACTTTACTTGCAGATGAAGAAGACCTTACGCCAACTACGACAACCTGGACGCACATTGCACCCACGACCGTAGGAGAATATAAAGTCGTTGCAGTCAGGGATGATGAGGAATCCCCTGCGGCAACTGCATCAACGGAACCCTATGAAGATACTGGTGAACTGTATGACTTTGACACTCCATCGGACCAGGGATACAGCGGCTGGGGATGGAACTGGACAACTGGCGTTGGGGCATTTTATTCTTTCTCAACTGACAACGCTTCCGAAATAGATATGTATTACGATTCCGATAACACCCTGACCAGCGCAGATTATTACAGCGAGGATTTTCCAAACACAACTGGTTTCATTGTCCTGACGAACACATACGACAATGTTGGCAATGTGCCGACGGAAGGGTATGCCAATTCTGCCCCTGTGGGCGAAGGACAGGTCTATGCCATAGTCATTATGAAAGACCATACCGATGAATGGCATTATGCAAAACTTCGCATCGATTCCTATTCCGCCAGCCCATACGATAGAATCACATTTACTTACGCATACCAGACGGTGAAGAACTTCTCGCTTCTCGATTAGTTTTTCACATCGCATCTTTACGAAAGCCCGCCTATATACAGCGGGCTTTTTTTATGGGAAAAATCTGTTTATTTCTCATTATATCTACATTTCTATGAAATGGCATAATAGCACTTGACACAGCATATTTTCAAAATAATTTTTCCTGTATGAGAGTTTTTATCGTTCTGATATTATCCTTGTGCAGCATCTTCGGGCAGAGTATTCAATCTCCTGCGGCTGTGAATTCACCGGACAGTTCTACTTCTGTGGACAGCGTTTCATCTCCTCCGCTTGAAATTTCTGCACCCACGAACATAACGGAATTGAACTCGGCGCAGAGCGATTTTGCGCCGTTCATCACTGCGGACGGAAAGACAATTTATTTTGCTTCCTCTCGCGATGGAGGTATTGGCGGCGAAGATATATACTTTTCACACTGGGAAAAGGGCAGGTGGACTAATCCAAGAAATATGGGGATGCCTGTAAATTCAAAATACAATGAAGGTTCTATGTGTATATCACCCGACGGCGAAGAGATGTTTTTAACAATTTGCGGCAGGCCCGATTCCTACGGCGGATGTGATATATATGTATGCAGAAAAAATGGCGACAGATGGGGCGAACCCAAAAATCTCGGCAAAAATGTAAATTCTTCCTGGTGGGACGGACACCCGACGCTTTCGCCATCGGGAGATACACTATATTTCGCGTCAGATAGATATGGTGGATTTGGCGGAATTGACCTCTACTTCACCTACCGCACCAAAAAAGGCTGGAGCAAGCCTAAAAATGTCGGATTTCCAATCAACAACGCGCGAGACCAGACATCTCCGTTTCT
>JAGHAI010000219.1 GCA_021161555.1 bacterium | reverse complement strand
GCAGCAGTGGAATTTGCAAAAAAATACGGACCGCTGTTTCCCGTATCGCTCGAAAATATGAGAATTTCAAGAGTGGAAAATATTTTGGGGAAATGGTATGTATCCCTGCAACAATGCATCGATGACATAGATGTTCTTTCAGCATCTGCGGAATTGAGAATAAATTCCGATGGCGAAATTTTTCTATTTCGAAGCACTCAAAAACCCATTGCCAACAATATTGATACAAACCCTACGATTTCTATCAATGGAGCGTATCATTCTGTTCTGCAATATGTTGGCGCATCAGAAGGCGAAATGCTCGAAAGTCATCTCAACATCGCCCCTATTCCCAAAAAGGACCATTATGAGGGAAAACTCATCTGGTGGCTCGAAGTTAGAACAAAAAATCCACTCGGATTATGGATAGCGTGGATTGACGCTCACACAGGAGAAATAGTTCGCATTCTGGATGAAATGCCAACGGTAACCGGAACTGTTATTGGTCAATATAAACCCAGTTACATAGATGAAGATTCTGTTTTTGGGGCGTTTCCATATTTGCACATAGCCGTTGATGGAGACCACGAATACACGGACAGCAGTGGGAACTTTTCCGCTGGTGGAACGGGAAGCGGCTCTCATACATTCTACGCCGAACTTGAAGGAACATACTGCGAAATTAACGATGACAGTTATCCGAGGTCAAATTATAACGATGCCTTTTCAGGAGCGACATACAACTTTCAATGGGGCGAACCCGACGCGAGAGAAAATCAGCTAAACGCATATTATCATGTGAACTTTATTCACGACTATGTGAAGAATTTTCTGGGATATTCGGCAATGGATTATTCTGTTCCTACTCTGGTAAATGACTCATCGATGCCTGACAATGCATACTGGGATGGAACAGGTGTTAACTTTGGAGTGAGTGGGGAAACAATGTATGACCTCGCCATGTTTTCCGATGTGATTTATCACGAATATACTCACGGTGTAACACATCATATATATCCATCGGGAGCTCTGCCTTACGATGGTCAGAGCGGCGCTATTGACGAAGGATTGTCCGATTACTTCCCCTGTTCAATACATAATGATTCTCGTATGGGTGAACGATGCTTCATCGACAATCCGAGTGCATATATGCGAGAACTCAACAACAGCAATCGCTACCCTGACGATTTCGTTGGAGAAGTTCACTATGATGGCCAGATTATCGCCGGCGCCTGGTGGGATGTGAGAAGTTCGCTGGGAGCAAACTACACCGATACATTGGTGCATTTTTCTCGTTTCGGGCATCCCGCTGACTTTGAAAGTTTTTTATATGAAATGCTCGCCGTCGATGACGATGATGGAGACCTGTCCAACGGCACGCCAAATTGTGGGGCTATATACACTTCCTATTACGACCACGGAATCGGCCCCGACACCTTATTATTTATTGAGCATACACCTCATAGAGATGTTGAAGATACAACGGGAACATATACAATTTCCGTTCGTGTAACTTCTCTTCTCGGTCTGGATTCCATTTCACTATGTTATCGAGTTAATTATTCATCCTGGTCCAGTTTGGAAATGGTGCCCGTTTTGAATACATACGAAGGCTATATTCCCGCTCAATCTCGTGGAAGTATGATTCACTATTACATCTATACCGAAGATATTGCCGGGAACTCCCTGACTTCACCATCTGGAGCACCCGCTACATTCTATTCGTTCTTTGTCATTGTCGATACAATCCCGCCAGAAATCCATCACATTCCTCTATCCCGAGGTTGCTTTAATGCCTGGTCACCAAATGTTGCTGCGCAGATAAACGACAATATGGATATATCCGAAGCAAAAATAGAATATTCGATAAATGGCATTCCTCAACCCGACGCAGAAATGGAATACGACGCCGAGAAGGACATCTGGGGGGGACATTTCGGAAGCGACATAGAAGTGGGGGACGAGATTTCTTACAGAATATCTGCAACAGATGTTTCCGCCGCGGGAAATACTGCGATTTATCCGTCTGACGACAGCTGGATATCGTTTGTAGTTCAGCAGGACTATTACGAAGATGTCGAAAGCGGCGGATATGATTATTCACATACAAATGGCACATTTGATTATGGAGATGAATGGCACATCGAAACATCTCGAGCTCATTCGGGTGGATACAGTTTTAAGTGTGGCGGTGAAGGAACCGAAGATTACAATAATCTCGTCGATGCGATTCTCGAAACGCCAGAAATGGTGGCATCATATAACGATACTTTTTCCTTCTTCTACTGGGCAGACATTGAAACATCAACAACATACTCCGGCTATGCCTGGGATGGCGGTATTATCGAGATGAGCATAGATGGTGGGATTTCCTGGAGCCAGAAAACACCACTGGATGGCTATCCTTTCATAACCCGCTATAATCCCGTATCGCCATTTGATGCTGGAACTCCCTGCTTCTCCGGAAGACGGAACTGGCAACAGGCAAAATTCCTCGTCGGATATTATGGCGCAGTGAAATTTAGATTCCACTTCGGGAGCGATGGATATGTCACCGGCGAAGGCTGGTATATTGACGATATTCGACTCACGAACATAGAAGGTGTTTCTGTGTTCGACGGAAAGGAATGGAAACCCGAAAAATTATCCATTTCAGCGTCGCCAAATCCTTTTAATGCTGCCACTAAAATATCCATTGCCGTTCCTGAAAATGGATTCGTCTCGGTTGATATTTTTGACATATCGGGCAAATTGCGCGAAAATATCTTCTCCGACGACGCACATTCGGGAATTTTTAAAATCGTCTGGAAGCCGAAAACACTATCATCGGGTATTTATTTTGTCAGAGCATCCTGCAGCGGCGGGAAAAGTACAACTGCGAAATTGTTGTTGATTAAGTAGCATCGGTAACTATATTGAAACATATGACAGATGCCAAACATAATACCGATGCCATCGCAGACTATATAAGTTCGCTGGAAATTCCACTCTTCGGCGTTGCGGATACAAAAAAATGCTGGTTCCATCCCGAAATTGAGCATCTTCGCTACAAATTCCCATTCGCTATTGTCATAGGATACAAAGTTTCCTATGGCATCACAGATACTCTGGTGGATGGACCAAACAAACTATACTTCGCTCATTACCGCCAGCTGAATTATCTTCTTGATAAATCGGCGACGCACATCACACAATGGATAGAGCTTCGCGGATATGAAGCGGTGCCAATACCCGCCAGTCAAACAATTGATTGGGCAAACCAGTTTGGAATTTTCTCTCACAGGCACGCCGCAGTGGCTGCGGGCATAGCATTCTGGGGAAGAAATAACCTCGCCATAACAAAACAATTTGGCGCACATCAGAGATGGGCTTCGATACTTACGAACTTTCCTCTAATAACAGGCGAACCGCTCGATATGGATTGCGGAGAATGTCGCGCCTGCATAAATTCCTGCCCCGCAAACGCAATTGGAGAAACAAAAGAAGACTGGGACTATGAAAAATGCTTCGCAAAATTAAAGGAATTTACTCAGCGCGGCATAGGACATTACATCTGCGGGATGTGCATAAAACCCTGCAGAGGAAAAGAATAAAAATTATTTCATCTTCATTTCCTATCCATACATTTCAAACATTTTATTTGTGGTTTCAGTTTTATGTCCTCATTTGACTGATTGGCAATTATCTATGGTATTGTCAAACATCCCATTTCATTATATATGCTGTCGAGAGAAATCTCAACTGTGTCGCCATTAGCCCAGATTTTATGGACAGTTACGGAAATTGAATCGCTCCAGGCAGAGAAATTGAGATATGGCGATGCGCCTGAGAGATGGATTGTATCGGCGATGCCACTATTGCGAGTTATCACGGTGCAATAGACTCTCATTGTATCAATTGCCGAACCTGTCGTGTCGTGAATACCGAATATTGCAACCTGACTTGAGCAGGAGAAGAATTGCAAAAATGGAGTTGGGCATTCGAGCCACACCATTGCAGGCGAGCAGCATAATTCTACTAATACAGCAGTGCTTGCAGTATCACCACATCCATTGGTATCGGTGATGGTTAAGGTAAATATTCCACTGTAAAGTGTGTCAGCATAAGGAATAATTGGATTTTGCAGCGTCGAGGTGAAACCATTTGGTCCTGTCCAATTATACGAGGTCATACCATCAGGTTCTCCATAAAGATATATTGTATCTCCTACACAATAGACACTATCACTACTGCTCGCAGATGCAGCGGGGCTGGGATAAACTGTGACATCGGTGTTCGCTGTATCCGTGCAGCCATAATCATCGGTTACTATCAGCGTATATGTTCCGCTCGCCAATGCAGTGGCACCTGTTATCGTGGGATTTTGCGAGGACGAACTAAAACCATCGGGACCCGTCCAGTCATAACTCGCCATCCCGTCAGGATAACCGAATAGATTGATTGTCTCACCTTCGCAGTATGGTCCATCATTGCTCGCAAATGCGGTAGGACCGGGACGAACCGTTACATTAACATAATCGGTATCGGCGCAGCCTGGCTCATCCACAGGAAAGCACAGACGATAAATCATATCTGTATTTTTATCCGAATGCCACAGGCAAATTCCATCGAAAGCGAGTCCTTGCGGCGACGAACCTGGACTGGAAAATGAATGCTCAACCGCCCCCGTTGCTGGATTGAGTCCATAAATTCTCGGGTCGGCAGCATCCCAACTGCAAACCCACATTAAATCGTGAACATTGTCATAAGCGCAACCCTCCTGCCAGGCACGAGGCAGCAGAAATCCGCCAACAGGCGAGCTCCACGATGACACATTCGTAACATAAACCGAATCGTGTCCCGACGCACCTGCCACGACTTCCCAGAGCCTGTTCGCTCCCTGCCATCCGAGACCCATACTCTCCTGCGAACCATGACACGAAAGAGGCCCGCTGACTATTGCCCCGGCAGTGGTTATCTCATATATCCCAGGGGGCCATGATGTAACCGAAACCCACAGATGCGAGCCGTCATAAGCCAGCCCATAAGGGAGAACAGTGGGAGAATTTATTTTGCTGACCACAACCCCCGCAGTCGTGATTTCATATATTGTATCATAAGAACTTGTGTGTGCGGCGAGCCACAGATGCGAGCCGTCCCATGCGAGGTCACCAGGGTCGGCGGTCGGCGACGGAAATGAGGTATCTATTATAAAATTAGTCCCCAGATTCGCAGGCTTGTTGACAATCACCTGAACTGTGTATGTTCCCGTCGAACTGTAATCGTGGTTCTCGGTGATTTCCCATGGCGCACCGAGGAGCGAATCCTGAATAACAGGTGTGCCATCCCCGAAATCGAGCGACCAGTATATCGGCGGCGATGTCCCCGACGGGTCAACAGATGCATAAAATTCAAATGTGCCGCCCTCACATACATCAGTATCACTCATTGCACTGACCGAAATATCGCATTGAGCAAATAACAATGAACAAGAAACAAAAAGCAAACACCAAATAACAATGAGTAAAAGAAAAAAAGACCATAATATGCTCTTGCTTTTTGCGATTATCCGAGTTGTCATAAAATTTCCTTATTTTTTCGTTTTGTGATTTTTTTCTCTCTCTTTCATTATTCATATTATTCGCCTGTCCATCCGCTTTTTCCACTTGTTCCGATGCTTTAACTTCATTTTATAATGATTGCTCTTCATTGTCAAGAGAACAAATTTAATATTGG
>JAGHAI010000106.1 GCA_021161555.1 bacterium | reverse complement strand
CTCATATATAAACTGAACATTATCCAATAAGATTAAATCCTTTTGATTATCTATATTATTTAACTCATACGCCCAGAATTGATTTTCTGCTTTTTCAAGCATTATTTCGCCTTTTGTTTCCAGTCTGTTTTTACTCACAATATTTATCTCCCCCTTGATTTATATTGACTTTTTGCGTCATCCTGATATTGTTTCAATTGATTTCCACTTCACCTTCAAATGCGAATATAATTTTTCCCGCCAGCGTTGGCTTTCCCCTGTTGTTTTCGTCCCATTCAATCGTGATTTCATCGGGCAGTCTTGTTATGACCTTCACGGGAGGGGACACCAAATTTTTTCTCGCCGCAGACATCGCAGAAGCGACAGCACCCGTTCCGCAGGCAAGGGTTTCGTCTTCGACGCCCCTTTCGTATGTGCGCATTTTTATCGTGTGAGAATCCACCACTTCCACGAAATCTGCATTTGCACCAGCCGGCGCAAATTTTCTGTGAAACCTGATTTCCCTGCCCCAGAATTTTACGGGAACTGAATCCACATCGTCAACGATTGTCACAGCGTGGGGAACGCCCGTATTGTAATGGTCGAACAGCATCGGCAGTTCATCTATTATCAGTTCGATATTCGACTCAATCAATTCTGCGGTCGGCATTTCCACCTTTGCCCAATCGCCATCAATTGAAGCAGAAATTATGCCAGCGCCGGTTTCAATTTTAATCTGCGATGGCAAACCCAACCTGTGCGATATAAATGCAGTGCATCGAGCACCGTTCCCGCACATTTCAGCAGGACTGCCATCGGAATTGAAATAATTCATTCTCACATCCGCAACGCCAGATTGTTCTATAAAAATCAGTCCATCGGCGCCGATGGAAATTCGCCTGCGGCACAATTTTTGTGCAAGTGCCGACTTATCAATATCGTCGAACTTCCCGTCTCTGTTATCGACTATGACGAAATCGTTCCCCGAACCGCTGATTTTTTCAAAGAAAATCTTCATCTTCGTATTACTCAATGACTTCCATATACGGACATACTTCACGCAAGACACAGGAGTAGTGCGGATTTTCCCCAAAATATGTCTGTCTATTTTGTCTGCGGTATTGTGTCAGCAACTTTCACATCGGTGGATTTTTGGGCTTTCTTCACCTTTATGGTTGTCGCTGCGGATTCCTTTTCCGCCTGTTCTTTCTGCCGTGAAATGTTTAAAAGTCCCTGATTTACCTGCTGATAGAACTCGTTCATTTGCTCATCATCGGGGTGTCTGGCTACCCAGTCAGCGAGCGCTGATTTCAATTTGTCGTCGTATCTGCGGTCATAGAGAAAACTCATATATGCACGGAAAAGTTCCCTGTCATCGGGATAGATTTTTAGACCGTCTTTTAGCGCTTTTTCCGCTTTGTCATATTTTTTATTCCGATAGTATATCTGGAAATACATCTGGAACAGTTTCGCCTGACCTTTATCAGGGTGCTTTTGTTCGCTCAAATTTTTAAGCGCTTCCTGATATT
Organism: bacterium; assembly: GCA_021161555.1. GTDB lineage: Bacteria > UBP14 > UBA6098 > B30-G16 > B30-G16 > JAGHAI01. The sequence goes on along the minus strand of JAGHAI010000106.1, from coordinate 2,951 downwards.
CCTCATCTACGAGGTCCCATCGTCCTGCCCAGGAATAAAATTCCGCCGCAAATGAATTCGCACGCCATTCAAACGGAAGCACTTCCTTCATCTTGTTTATCGTGGCGAGTGCATTTGTCGTATCCTGCATTCTTCGGTATTCGTATGCAAGTGTGATAAATCCTGTGGTATAGTTCTGCAGCAACTTTCTCGAATTTTCGTCCTTGTATATGGTCGGGTCTTTCAATCCGCGATACTGATATCTTTCAAAGAGATTGTATCGCATCTTATCGACATTGACCTTGTGGTCGCCCTTCGTGGTGGTTACACGATAGACGAGCCCCTCCATCTCGAGATATGGGTCATATCCGACCTTGTTTTCGGGAGCGACAGTCACCGCAAAGAAGACAGGTGGGTCAAGATAGTATGTGGTATCGCCGGTGGTGGTGTCAATCTTCATCTTGAGCGGGGTGTTTTCTATGATGTGCCTCACCATAATGTCCTGGACGCGAATGATTTTGCCCGTTTCCGCATCGCGATACGGATGAAGTCTATCTATCTGTTCATCGGTCATCTTCACGGGAACGCCCATATTGTGCTTTATCTGCTTGATGTACCAGTTCGTATTGAGCAGGGAAAGATTTACAATTCTCACATCGGTTCTAATGCGCGGCACGGTCTGTAAAAACCACAGCGGAAATGTATCGTTGTCCCCGTTTGTGAAAATTACGCTGTTTTTGTCGCAGGAATCGAGGATGTTGAAAGCGTAATCGAAGGGAATGTAGTTTCGGCTTCTGTCGTTTTTGAACCAATTTGTGGTCACTCCCACAGCGGGGGAAATGAGGAATATTACAGAAAGAAGCACGATAACGGCGTTTTTCAGCCCCGATGAACTTACTGTGTGTTCCGCGGGTCTGGGTTTTATGAATGTGCACAGCATACCCAATATAAAAGTCGCCACCGCGACGCCGAGAAAATATGGGACATCAGATTTCGTGAGTGCCATAAGTATGAGCGAACTTGCGGAAACCGTAAAAAACACAATATACCCTATTTTGGAAAGGAATGTCAAAAATTCCTTCCATCCGCGGTAGATGAACGACAGCAGCGCCGATATTCCAAGCCCGATGAGCGCGCCGAAGAACATAAATCCTGGCGTGTAGAAGTAATCCCTGTCCCTCACCTCGAGGTGCATATAACTGCTTCCGTCGGAGAAGTTAAGATATATCAGCAGCCCGAGAGTGGATACAAGTGTCACAAGGAAGATGAGATACCCCCACTTTGGATGTCTATATATTGCGTATGCGGCTCCCAGCAAGCCGAAAATGAAGAATATCCAGCCATTTAGCGTATATTTAAGAGGGATTTTTTCGGGGTTTATCCACTGTCTTCTGAAAAATCCCCAGAAACCCATTCTTATGTGCGTTCCGAACTGATTTTTCCAGGTGCCTTTGCGCTTGAACATCAGCGTCCACATAGATTCCTGCCCATATTGTTTCCTGTCCATATAATCGCGGAATTCTTTTATCGTCTGCGGGTCGTTCTCATCTACATAAGGGTTGGCGCGGGAACGAATTAGTGTGTATGTATTGAGCGAGAACGCTATTACACAGAGCAATATTGTAAAAAATCCCAGACGCCACTGGCGGATGTAATTTTTTGTCGATACAATTATCAGCGATGAGGCGAGTATTACAAATTGTATGAAGGCGTTCATCATATTTGGCGATGAGCCCGAAAGCCCATATTGCTTGAACATAAGTCCTGGTATTGTTGTGCCCATACCGGAACCCGGGGCTTTGAGTGGATGATAGAAGATGAGAAAGAGTTGTATAAGTGCCCATATACCGACTATGACCTGAAATGTTCGCTTCCCTGCGATGTTGTTCGTCAGCACGGCGGCGAGGAAAAACACGACAATGGCGGTCATCATATTCTCGACGAACATATTAAATTCAGTCGCCACGAGGAATATGACGAACCAGGTGAGCCAGAACACTGGATTGTAGCGCTTGCTTTTGTCGGCAACCAGGAAGAACAAAAAGAGAGGCGGGAGCATAATCATCGTTGTCATATGCGCGCCGATGCCGAGATACATAAGATATGCAATCAGCAGAATATATCTATCTGCGCGGGGGTCTTTGTGCCTTTCGCTCCATAATATGGCGAGATATGCGACCAGCGCAGTGATGAACATTGCAAATCCATACACTTCTGCCTCAACGCCGTTGTTCCAGTATGTATCTCCCAGCCCAGCGAAAAAGGCACCAGCGGCAGAGCCTGAAATCACAATTATCGCCTGAACCCAGTTCTTTACCTGCCCGAACCAGCGGTTTATGATGCGCGAGAGCATCAGGAAGATAATTCCAATTGCCAGCGCATTGAAAAATGAGGACATCCAGTTTAATTTTCGTGCAACTTCGACGCCAAGAGGAAGCAGGGAAACTAATCTGCCCCATATTATGAAAAGCGGTGCGCCAGGCGGATGCGGAACGCCAAGAGTATAAGAACAGGCGATAAATTCTCCGCAGTCCCAGAAGGGAACACTTGCCTGAGCAGTGAGAAAATATATCATAAATGTGATTAAGAACACAATGAACGCCGTGATGTTCCGCAAGGGATACCACCATTTGGGAACGCCGTAATCACCTTTAATTATATTGCTGTCGAGCGGTTTTGCTTCGGCTATCGATGACATTATCCCTCCTTGTATCAGTGAAATATAGTTCAAAAAATAAGTTTTAAAAAAGATGTGTCAAGCAATTGATTTTCATTGAGTTTGCAACTAATTTTGTGTAATTGCCAAAACTGGCATTGTTATTAGTTTTATGGCACTGTTTATGTTATTGAATGCGCAGAAAAACTGAAATACACACTCCCGCAAAAAATCCCTGACTTTTCCCTTAACAAACAAATTAACACAACTTATATTGTAATAATTATAGGAGTGTCGTTTCATTTGAAACCTCCCT
>JAGHAI010000001.1 GCA_021161555.1 bacterium | reverse complement strand
CACAAATGTTTTATCGTAGTCACAGCGGAATGGAAGGCTTAAGGTTATTGGGATTAACTTTTTGAAATATAACCCAATGCCTTCTTTCCATAATTATTTTTACACAGCTAAAGTTTACTGGAATCTTATTTAATTACTTGTGTTATAGCAAGCCAGGCGGAAAAGCAAAGAAATATCTTTTCTTTAATATAATGAATAACAATGAATTAAAAATTTCGCAGAATGCTTTCATTTTTGTGAAAGGAGAGAAATTTGCTGAAGCTTGGTGAAATATTAGTTCGCGAGGGGTTTTGCACAAGAGAAGATGTCGAACAGGCGCTTCAGATGCAGGATGAAGGAGATTCAAGAAGACTTGGCGAAATCCTGCTTGACCTGAAAAAAATAACCCTCGAACAACTCGAGAGAGCTCTGGCAATTCAGTGGACTACCGGCAGAGATGTCGGCATATCAAGATAGCCCGGCGGTTAGTGGCTGGGTTGCATTGCATTTTCTATTGTTTTTCGTCCTCAAGTGGTATCCTGATGCGCAGGAAGTTCGATGTCCCATCGTCGGATTCTATCAGTAAAATTGCTTCTTTTGGAGTATTTATTTTCACGGAACTGCGCAATTCAACGAATATCTTTTCTTTGCCCTTTCCTTTGATGTTTACTCTGTCATCGCTTATTTTAATATATGTGGTGTCGTCGATTATGGAGAAATCGGGTGAAAGATTTGGAAATCTGCGAGAATTTCTCTCGGGTTTTCTTATGGATAGATTGTAATTGTGCGCTATGGAATCGTTGTTGAATATTGTAAAACTTGCCGTATTCTTTTGTTTCTTCAATTCCAGAACAGATGGTGCCACAGCAATTTTCCCCGCAGGAATGATATTTGTATCATTCAGCGGCGGAGTCTCTATGAAGTAGTATGGTATAATTGCGGGTTGAAACATATCGTTGCCTGATGCTGATATGAATAATCGAACTACAAAATGCTGATTGTAATATTTCTGTGAATCTGGTATAAATATTTTCATCTTCGAACGTGCCGTTCCAGATGAATCGGTTTCGAGTGTTTCGCTGTCAACTATAAACCAGCTTGGCTTTGGCAGTGGTTCATATCCCGTGCAGTGTGGTGTGGAAGCGCCCGGCGGCAAAACAGAGACAACTATGTAGTCAGCTCCTTCTGCACTGCACACGAGCGTAATATTAAGGTCTTTTTCGTGCCCCAGAGGAATATTCTGCACAGAAAAGGAACCTGGAGATACCTTCAATGCCCATCCAGTGCTGGCGGCAAGTAAAAATACCACCAGCACCGGAATTCTTACCACAGTCTTTACCATATTTTTTTCCCTTCTAACGGCAACAATCACGGGTGTTAAAAAACTTCATCAGAGTTATTGAGCCACAATGTAAACTGTTATAGTGTGTTCGCAACCATCAGATACAGATGTAGGTGCCGTAAATCTTGCATAAAAATGGTGGTCTGTTTCAGCTGCTTCACCGGATGCATATACATCGCCAGTTGGAGAGGCATCATCGAATGTGGTCCAGCTTGAAGGCAGTGACGAAAGGTCTCCCTTTCCTCCTTCCAGCAAATATGTGTCAGCTCCCGCTGATGTTCCAGCTGTCCATGCTGTTGGTGAGCCATATCCGCAACTTGCAGGTGCCGCTGTTGTTGAATATGCAGAAAAGTCAACGCTGACATTGCTGCCATTCTTGACAAGCACATGATTCCCACCGGAACCGGTTGTCATAGTATTTGTTTCACCAGCCGATACTGTTCCCAGCGCCCAGGTGGTGTAATCTTCTGCATCGTCTGCCGTGCGAAGATCTACTTGAAGATACTCGACAGTGACTGTGATGGTAAAGCTGTTCTCCACAGCCCAACCGATGCTCACAGCAAAAATTACTGCAAGCATTAGCATACTAAAATTTTTCATAGAAAAACCTCCCGTGTTTTGGGTTGAAATGTAATTCATTCAGGGAATGCTCCTATTGTTATTTTTGTTCTGTGTTGTGGTTCAAGATATTTTACGGAATCCGTTGGCGCAACAAAATAAAAATATCCATATTTATCCATCCCAGGGACAATATCTGGCGCAATTATTGATAATTCATTTGTGAGCCATTGTGCATCGTGGACATCGGGCGCTGTGGATGTATTGTATAAGGAAATTCCCACCGCAAAAGTGTCCCTGCCTGCAATTGTGTCCAATTTCCATAGAAGAGAATCATCGTGTATATATGCGCTGTCGTCGAAAGCCCAGGCGACCAGACCGATGTTTATATTGCTCTGATTGTGTATCCATATTCCATCAATGGAATCGACCGATGCAGTATCGCCGGGTTCCAATTCCGCCGTCGTGTAAGCCACATAAGGTGCTCCATCAAGGTGAAGAAGCTCTATTGCTATGTAATTCACTCTGACGGATATGACGAAATTGTCCGCAGGTTGCGAAAATAATATCGCCGATAATATACTTATGTAAAAGATAACTTTCATCGTGAAAAATCATTTCTATGGAATATGTTCAACAGCTTGAATTGTTATCGTGATTGTCTGTTCATTTGCTTCGGTATTCGGGTTTGGTGCCGCGAAATAAAAATAAAGTTCCTCACCGCCCGATGCTGGTATGTTTACTCCGTCGTTGCTCGCGCCTGCAAATTTTCCATCGGGTGAAGTCCCCGCATCGCGAAGATTTGTCCCCAATGTGTCGTATGATGTGGAAAAATCACTTGCCGAAGGAACAGTTGTGCCATTGAAAAGCGCCATTAGAACACATCTATCGGAACCCACAGCATCGGAATAACTCCACGAAACCGACGACGCGGATATTTTTACATCTATGTTCACAGAACCGGTATTTTTAACATAGACCCTATCTGATGCGTTCATTATCTTCACCTCACCTGGCGACAGAGTTCCAAGCGACCAGTCCGTATAGTCAGGTCCAGAAGAGTTCCCAACCAGCAGTTGAATTCCAACATTGCCGAAATTCCAACAGGCAGTCCAATCGCTCATAGAAGGCGATGCGCCAGATTTTTGATAAAGTATTCCAACAAGTCTTATCGTGTCGGTTGTTCCAAGCGATGATATGTCGAGAGTTCCGGCGGTGCAACTGCTGGTGGCATAGGCAGAATCGAAATTAGTCCAGGAACCGCCGCTCTTATATTGCGCTTTGACCTTTATGCTATCGCCAGCGTTTTCCGTCCAATATACATTTCCCCAGGATGAAGGGGTATCAGGACTCCAGGAATACAATATCGGCGGTGAAATCACGACACCAGAATCGGGAATCGTCTGCGGATATGTTACCACTGACCTTATGAGAAAGTCGGATGAATATCCGTTTGCTGCCATATTTGCCCAGGAAGTTCCGTTCCCGGAATAATAACTGTGTTCTCCGCCAGCTCCATCACCGATAATGTAACTCTCATTTACTCCCAAATCGTCCGTTCGGGCATATATGCAGACCCAGAACCGTCCAGAAATATAGTTATGAGTAGTATTCACATTATACCATTGAGGTATGCTTGCCCCATTCCCCTGTGCCGATGTTGTATTGGGGATTTTTTCGATGAGAGAACCAGGTGAACCTGAATTATCATTGCGTATGTATATTGTATCATTTTCACTTCGTTCAGTCAATCTACAATATCTAACCTGCGTAATGGTGCAGTTCAGTGAAGGGTTAAATTGAACAGCCCAGAAACTCACACTACTACTATTCCACCATTGTGAAGCAGTTCCGTCATCCCATTGAAGGACTTCGGAATAACCACCCGAAATTTCCAGTTTGACTGCATCGGAATTCGTTTCAGCATCAATAAGTGTGTCCATATCGAACTGCGCATCCGTAGTCTGATACCACCGGGATTTATCCAGCGATGTGTTGACGGTGAAACTGCGCTTCTCACCGGGTTGACTATAGGCGACTCCATCATAGGCATATACTCGCCACCAATATGTCGTCCCGTTGCTCAATGCTCCTTCACTCTGTGAGTTAATGGTGTATGAACAGGTTCCCGTTCCCTGTGGGACTTTTGGAGTGGGGGAAAATCCCGTTGAATTTATGTGACTGCTCACCGAAATAGGGGAACTGAAATCGGGGTTATCATCCCATTCGACCTTGAAGTGAAGACTATCGCCATCAGCATCCGATGGGACATTCCATACAAGCGTTGGCGTAGTGGAAGAAGAACCGTTGCCGTGATATTCGTATGGGAACAGGGAGACAGAAGTGGGTTTATCGGGTGGATAGTTTGCTTCGGGAACGCAGGTAAGTATAAATTTCGATGCGTTGTATCCGTTGACGGACAGTTCGAACGGTATGAATGCAGAATCCCTGTGAATTGAATTCACCACTATCTTAAATTGCTGTGAGCTTGTGGCAAAGCCGCCAGCGGGAACGGAAGGAAATCCGACGGAATCGACGATTATAGATGTGTGTCTGTCGAATGTCCGCAGTTTTGCCCATACATTGTTTGCCGCTGATGTGCCCAGATTTGCAACGGTGATATAGAAAGATGTGGTGTCGCCCTTTTGAACATAATCGTTTATCGAATTGGAATAGTATGTTACCTGTGTCGTCGGGCGAGAAGAACCATATATAAATTCAGACCACACATTTTGAACGGAAAATTTAAGTCCTTTGTAATATCCGCCGAAATATGATGCGGGTGAGGTTCTTGGATAATATATTGCGATTCCGTGTGCGCCGGAAAAACCATACTGCCAGCTTTTTCGCACGGTTCTATTGGGTTGCGGCGGCACCCAGCCGTGCAAATCTTTTACCTTCTGCGCCATCGTATCAAGAGCGGTATTTATATTGCGAGAATCGATTTCGTCGGCAAAGTCATATAGGTCGATGAAATCTTTGTAAATGGTATCGCTGGCAAAATTCTGTGTGGCATTTCGCGCATTAGAAATATCGGTGTTCGATTTACCGCCTGCGTCGATGAGTTCCTTTGCAAAAAAGTTCACAGCGCGAAATAAATTTACATTTGTATGGTCGAGTTTGATGTTCGAAAGAGTTGAATTTGTCGAGGAGTATTCCCTGGAATAATAAGAAACGATGGAATCTGCGAGGCATTCGGTTAACGCCGTTGGATTGTCGGCAAAGGCATTGATAAAAGCATAGTCGTATCCATTCCCAGGTACGCTTGCTTCGGAATGAACGAGAAAATCGACATATCCAAGAACTTCATATTCTATCTCTTCCATTCCAACTATGCAGGCGTCAAATGCAAGGATATCGAGAGAATGCCCGATTGTATCGCGCACATCCTCAAAAATGTCTGCCAGTTCGCCGTCGGAAGCATTTAATCCCGTGTTGTCGCCATCGGTATCGTCGAAAATAATCCCTTTTGTTATATCAGGCGACGAGGTTCTCTTTTTCTTTGCCCATCCAGCGCCGTGATTCCACAGAACTAAAAGATACCTCTTCGCAGGGTAATTTTTCACCGCCCAGAAAATAAATTGTTTGACGACTTCGGGGTCTTCGGAATTAAGTTCGCCGAGGTCTTGAATAAATCCGTGGTCTATGCGGCCATTGTTCGTGTTGGGACTCTGAATATAGTATCTTCTCACAGTTTGCCAGTCATTTCCGAGATAATCGTCGTAGCCATAAACTCCTTCAAGTGCATTATATCTTCCATCTATTTGTGCCACAATATTGATATTTGCATCGGAACCAACTGTTTCCATTTCGTCGCAATCGCTATTTATGTAAGGGGAAAGGTTGTTATCCCCTCCTATGTAAACCATAATTGTCCATTCCTTCGGCGTGCTTTCCACGCGAATGTCGAAGGAACGATTGACCGAATATCCGCCATCAGCGGTGATTGATAGATTAAAAGTCAAAATTTCTCCATCGGATGCGGATGAGGATACATTTATGTAAAATGGCGCGGATGCGTTTTCAAAAACAGCGTCTGCCCCCACACTTCCAGCGTTCCAGGGATTGTTTGTAGACAGCACAGAAGCATTTGCCTCCGATGTGGACAGTGTTACCGAAACATTGCTTGCGGCAGAGCCGAGGTTTTTGAGCGATACTGAAACAGGGATGTTCGATTCCCCTGGCGATGCGAACCAATCGCCTGTCGCATCAACGCGTTTTGCCCAATAAACTATGTGTGGATTATCCGGCGTGCCGATGAGACTTATTTCGTCAAGTCCAACGCTGTTTCCACCGTTGCCGGTGTATCGAAAAGCGATGTTGACGCTCGAATTTCCATCATAGGACGACAAATCGACGGTCAGCAGGTCGTATGCGTAATCTGGTGTTGCAGCATTGTTGATGTATCTTGCAACTCTCGTCCAGGTGCCAGAAGAACCACCGCCATCTGTGGAAACCATCACATCGACTGTATCACCGTAGTTGCCACTTTGCTTCAGCCTGAAGCGAAGTTCGCAGTTGCTATAGGATGATAAATCGAAAGATTTGCCGTCGTTTATTTCATACCATCCATCCTGATTGACCGACGCATACTGATACCATCCGGAGACACCGTTGCCGGAATATACATAGCTTGGGTTGTTAATCGTCCACCAATCATAACTCGAATTATGCCAGAGATTTCCGTCAAGTCCAGTTTCGATATCGTTGTGGTAGATGGTGTATCCGCTGGCGCTGTTCAGAATGGAAAATATCGATAGAAATAGATAAATTTTTAAAAATTTAATACTCATCATATAATTTATATATAAAAGAAAACTTTTTTCAATAGATTATTTTTTAATTTGCAAAAAAAATAAAATTTGATGTTTTCAGAAAACATTATATTTTTAACATTTAATATAATGAGAGCCAGAAATTTAAACCGCTGAAAGTTGGTTTTTATGAATAATTTTTTCACGACATTTT
>JAGHAI010000128.1 GCA_021161555.1 bacterium | reverse complement strand
GTGTCGTTTCATTTGAAACCTCCCTGCTTTTTGGTTTTCAATGCCAGGGAGGTTAATTTATATAACCTCCAAAATTACACAAAATAAGTTATACTCCCTTAAATAATTTTTCTACTGCCAGGTTTCACAACAGGGATGTTTTCTTTACACAGTGGACATTCGGCGGGATTATATGTCGATACATTTAATTTTATGAGCGAGATTGTTGGAATGTCTTTGAATGGCAATTCCCTCGTGCCACTCCTATCGACAATGCACAGAACTCCGACCGCAATGCCTCCACCTTTTCTCAATAGTTCTATAACTTCGTTTGTTGATTTTCCAGTCGTTATAACATCTTCAACGACGATGAATTTTTTCCCTTTCTCTATTTCGAAGCCTCTGCGCAGGACTGGTTTTCCTGTATCGTCCTTTTCGACAAATATATGAGGAATTGCCATTGCGCGTGCGACTTCCTGACCGATGACAATTCCACCTATAGCGGGGGACGCGACTATGTCCGGTGCAGGAAAATTTTGTGAGCGAAATTTTTGTGATAATGCCCGCCCCACCATCTCCGCAATGTCGGGGTATTGTAGTAATTTTGCGCACTGAACATATCTATCGCTGTGCAACCCCGATGATAGCAGAAAATGCCCTTCCAGCAGAGCGCCTGTTCTCGATAGGAGCGATAGTATCTCCTTTTCATTCATCATAGTTCTCCATTATTGTGTTTATATCATCCCGCAGTTTGCCTGCGGCTTTTCTTGCCGCATTTGCAAAGTCTTTGCCCGAAGATGCGTAAAGTATTCCTCTTGCGGAAACTATAAGAGGCATTATTCCACCTTTTGTTCTTCCAGATTTTACGGCGCTTTCCAATTTTCCTCCCTGAGCACCAATGCCGGGCACCAAAAATGGAGCATTTGGCGCATAATGACGGATTTTTGAAAAAACATCGGGGTGTGTGGCACCGACCACCAGACCGAGTTTTATCCCAAAGTATTCTGACCATTCCACAGAAATTTTTGATATTTTTTCAAAAAGCACAGTATCACCAATTGCAATCGCTTCAATGTCAGAATAACCGGGGTTGCTCGTCGCACAGAGCAGGAAAATCCCCAGATTCCGTTTGACAAAGGGTTTCAATACATCCTTTCCCATATATGGGTTCAGAGTGATTGCGTCGGCGCCGACAACTTCCAATGAAAATTTCGCATATTGTTCACCTGTATGACCGACATCGCCAAACTTTCCATCGAGAATTATGGGAATTTTTTCGGGAATTATCTTTCGCAATTCTTCGAGAATTTTTAAACCCTCGATGCCATAGGATATATAAAATGCAAGGTTAGGTTTGTATGCGCACACAAGGTCTCCTGTGGCATCTATGATTTCTCTTAAAAAGGAAAAAATTTTTTCGGGGGATTTATACATCTTCGGCATAAGGTCAAGATTGGGGTCCAACCCAACCACAAGCGATGATGAGTTTTCATCCGAGCATTTTCGCAGTTTTTCCCAGAAATTTTCACCAGAAGGAGTTTTCATTTTGCTCCTATAAGAACAATTTTGCCCTGTGCAATTTTTTCGCCATCAGCTTCAACTCTATATAGGTAAATTCCCTTTTGCGCGGGAAAGTTCCAGTTTATAGAATGGCTGCCTGCGGAAAATTTCTTCGGTCCTATTGTGTCCACAATATTGCCGTTGCGGTCGGATATGGTAATGACAACCGTGGACGCGGATTTCAGCGTGAACATTATCGATGTCGGAGAAAAAAACTGTTCCGCCGGAGCGCGTTTGCTGTATTGTATGACGATGACGGTATCGTTGTCCGCGACATCGAAATGCCCGCCCAACTTGCGCATATCCGTTCCTTCAATTGCGATGTATCCTGCAGGAAGCAAATCATTTTCCCACTCCACAGATACAGGAACGGTAATGTTTCGCAGCACAATTTCCCATTTAATACTGTCGGCGGGATGGCGAACATCTCCCCACAGCGCCGGCAGATATGAATATTTCTCATCATCGCAGGGAAAATATGGAAAAAATCCAGCAGGAGGAACAGGTGGTGCAGGTTTATCAATTTTCGCATCGAATCCATCCGTGGCATCGGGCGATACGCCGAGGATAAGTTCATACAAAATTCCTCCGTCCAGCCATATCGAAAGATGCCAATCTTCAGTCGACGCGAAAATACCCCCTGTAATAAGAAAAATTATGCATACCAGGAATTTCATATTTCACTCCCCCGAAATTGATACTATTCCGTGCAAAACTAAATTTTTAAATGTCCTCTACTTCCCAATCTTCCACTATGGCGACGATAAACGAACGAACGGGTGCTTTCATATTGTCGAGAATTTTTCTGGCAGAACCGCCTTCCTGAGAAACGAGGACGACATCGCCGATTCCCGCATCGACGAAATCAACGGCGAGTATTGTTTCGCCGTTTTCTTGCTTCGTTATAGGATGTATGGGGTGCACTGCGAAAATTTTCTGCCCCGAATATGCAGGATGTTTTACGGTGGAAACTATATTTGCCTTCACGCGCGCTATAAACATTTTTCCATCTCAAGTTGCTTCGTCTCAAATTATATTTTTATCTTACGCTCATACTCTTTTTTAAAATACTTTTTCGAACTGTATGTGGGTTCGACTGTTATTTTTATCTTATACTTTCCGCTTTCCAGGCCAGGCGGCAGGTCAAATTCTACTTTCTGCTGACCGCTGTCTATTCTTCTCTTCCGCCCGAGTTTTTGTTCAATGCCTTTCCCATTTATTTCTGCGGTGATATATGCCTCTTCTGTTACGAATAGAGATAATATAATCTTCTCTGCCTCTCTATCGAAATCAATTTTCAGATTTTTGACATCTACTGCGACCCAGAAATATTGCGCCGATGCTCGTTCTGCCACGATGATTTGACCAAACCTGCGCCAGATATCAATCCCACGCGGATGGTCAAGTCGATACTCTTCCATTCCGCATTTGAACATAGATGTAAGATAATTTAGTTTTCTATCGAACTTGTGAATCTGGCACCGAACTGAATCGGTTATGTAGATGTTGTCCAGGTAGTCAATAGCGACATACTGCAGGTCGGCATCTGGCATATTCAGTTCATAAAAATTCTTCCTGTGAATTATTTTCCCCGAAAGTCTATCGAGCATTACAATTCTCTTCCCGAATGAATCCACCACAGCGATAAAATTTTGCTTATATGCCGACCATCTGAAATTTTTCGAATCCACATCAAGTCCCCTCGGGGCAAACAGACCGCCGATTTTCTTAATAAGTGTGCCCGATGTATCCAATACGAATATTGAATCGAGTGCATTGTCGGATACATAAAGCGTCCCGCCGGGAACCACCTTGACATCGAACGGTTTTTTAAAAAAATTCTCCCCGAAGGATTTTATCCATCGCAGTTTTTCCTTTCCTATGTGCAGATGGACAATTCTTCTGTTATCGGTATCAGCCACATACACATCGCCGTCCTCTGTGGCGCAAATGCCGTGTGGATTTGAAAATTCGCCCCTTCCACTGCCGCGTTTCCCAAAAAGCGCAAGAGAATACATCGACGAGTTGTATATAATTTCGCCCCGATTTGAATTCACTCCAAAAGCGGTAATCTCATCGTCATCGGTTTTTGATTTTGGGTCATCCCAGCTTCTCAATCTGGTAACGGCAATTCCCTGTGGATTGTCGAAGTCCGTGCGGTCGTCGAGAAGCATATCGAGTTTCGCCTCCGTCCCCTTGTGAATTCCCCAGGTGTGTTTGAAAGGCGGATATATAATCGTCGTCTCATCCTCCGCTAATAGCAATGCAAATGCGCAAAGGATGATAAGCGTCGCTGATGCCGAATTTACCTTCATAATCTATGCAATTTAAAATTCATATTCTTCGCCAGGTTCAAGAATCACAACTTTTGCAGCCGAACCAACTTTTTTAGCAAAATCTTCGGGATTTGCACTTATGACATCAAATGTATTGTAGTGCATCGGGATGACAACATCGGGCTTCAGCAGTTTCGTCGCATAAGCGGCGTCGTCTATATCCATCGTAAAGTTTCCGCCTATTGGCAGGAGCGCTATCTGTGGCTTGTATCTATCCCCGATGAGCTTCATATCGCCGAAAAGTCCAGTATCTCCAGCGTGGTATATGGATTTTCCATCGGCTTCGATGACAACCCCCACAGGATTCCCCGCAGAGATGATGTCTTCTCCATCGACGATTGCTGAACCGTGAATGGCGAGCGTCAGCCTTACGACACCGAAATCGAAGGGATAAGAACCTCCAATGTGCATAGGATGTGTTTTTGCGCCTTTATTCCCACAATACACGGCGAGTTCGTATGGTGCTATGATTGTGGCATTGTTCTTTTTCGCTATGTCGATTGAATCTCCCAGGTGGTCGCTGTGTCCGTGAGTTACGATTATGTAGTCGGGGTGCAGGTCCCCCGGTTTAACAGCAGCTTGCGGATTGCCCGTGATGAATGGGTCTATCAAGATGTTCTTTCCGCCAATTTCAATCTCAAAGGCGGAATGCCCTAAAAAGCGCAGCCTTGCCATACTAAAACCTCCACAATGTTTTATTCCTCCAACTAACCCAAAATTCTTTAGTTTAAAAACCCTTGAAAAATTTTCGCAAAAATATTACTGCAGAAAGAAATGTCAAGAAATTTTATGGGAAAACAAGTTCGAGGTAAACATTACGAGTTGACAGAGATAACAATCGATTTTAATTTGAATTTTGATTAAAGCCGATTGAGGAAAAAATGGGCAGAAACAAGATGAATTTTGTTCTTTTAATTGTTTTCTTCGTTTGTTCATTATGGGGGCAGACACATCAGGGCAGGAGATTGACACCACGAGGATATTCGTGCGACGCATCATAAACGGATTCGAGAGCGATGTCCCACCTGATTCTCTCATATTCAGCCATTCCGCAGATACGCTGTGGGTGATAGTTCCCGGCGAATATTCCGATATGGATTCTGTGTGGATTATGATGGATTCGTTGTTCACAATGCCAGGATGTAGAACGGAACCGTAAAAATAGTGGCTTGAGTGGTGTGAATGTGTGATGCAATTACTTTCTAACTCTTTCCAGCGTTGAGTTTATTCTGTTCGTCCTATGTCTTTTTTCCTGCTGATGCACATATTGCGCCACTGCGTCTATGTGCGCCCTGCTCACGGAAACGATTCCGTATCCGTCGTCCCAGTGAGGAGGGTCTTTCATCGCGAGAGTTTTTTTCAGGTATTGATTTAATTCCTCTTTCAGAGTTTCCACGAGCAAACCTGGAGCCACGCCTGGCAACAGTTTTGCTAAAATGTGCAGGTGGTCTTCCAGAACGGATATGGCAATGGGTTCATATCCATATTTTTCGCCGAAATCCATCAGGAAATTTTTTACGATCTTTCTTGTCGGCGCATTCATCCCGTCCGATGCTGGTGCCGTGCGCCATACGATGTGGAAAAAGATTTCCGAAAAC
Organism: bacterium; assembly: GCA_021161555.1. Lineage (GTDB taxonomy): Bacteria > UBP14 > UBA6098 > B30-G16 > B30-G16 > JAGHAI01. The sequence goes on along the minus strand of JAGHAI010000128.1, from coordinate 6,241 downwards.
CCAAGAGGCATAATGTATAAAACATTTGTGTTGAATTTTTTTCAAAAACTCCTATAATAATGCACCCGATTTAAATAAAGACAACATCAATTTTTAAAGAGGTTCAACGATGTCAGAAGATGAAAAGAGCGAATGGCAGAAGGCGGTTGAGCATCAGCGCTTCATCGACCGTCGTCTGAGGGACTATAGGCGCGCTAACCCCGAAACGGTGAAGACATTTATGGATTTCTGGCGGCAGACGAAGCATAAGTCTGCTATTCCTCAAAAATACAAGGAACTGATAGAACTCGCGCTCGTGATATATGGGAGGTGTGTTCCCTGTATATATCAGCACACTAAATTATGTCTGCAGGCTGGCGCCACACCAGAAGAAATAATTGACGCCTCTATGCAAGCTGTGGCTATTGGCGGCGCAATCCTTTACGATTACCTCGCCTATGTGATGGAGACAATCGAGAATTTTAAAACGAGAAGTTCGGCAGATGAAGATAATAAAAAGGTTTCTGTCGAATGACGGGACATTTTTTGCTCAAAGAATTTCAAAAAGAGGCTTAAAAACTTCTCGTTCCAGTGTGGAAAATTTTTCGATTTTATTCATCCTTTCCCTCAGCTGCCTGGCACCGGGAAAACCTGTCAATAGATGTACCAGAAATTTTCTGCACCATTGAATTGCCCGCTCTTCCCCGCGATATTTTATTTCTTCTTCAATAAATTCGAGCATAGTTTCCCCGCGTTCTGCAACGGAAATTTTTTCTATATTCACAGGGTTTTCCCCCTCAAAAAATTTTTTTGCCTGGCGAAATAGCTGAAAATTGGAAAGCGCTCCCCTTGCAATCATAACTCCTGCCGCATCCGTCAGTTCGATTACCTTCACCACATCTTCGATGGAAAAAATATCTCCGCTGGCTATTACCGGAATTTTCAAAATTTTCACCGCTTCTGCGATTAGTTTCCAGTTTGCCTTTCCCGTAAAAAATTGCGTCGCCGTGCGTGGATGGATTGTTATGAAGGATATGCCGAGTTTTTCCGCTCGCGCGAGAAATTTTAAAATATTTTCCCATTCGTCTTCGGATGATGAGAATCCGCTTCGTATTTTTATTGATATTGGAATTGGAGCGCACATCGCCGCTTTTATGATTTTTTCTGCCCATTTAAGATTCTTTAAAAGTGCCGCGCCAGCACCATTCTTTAAAACTTTCCTGACGGGACATCCCATATTTATGTCGAACACACTGAACCCCATCGAGGATACTTTTCGGGCGGAAAACTCTACCGCATCTGGATTGCCCGAAAAAAATTGTGCGCCAATGGGTTCTTCATCCGACGAATGATGTAGCAATTTCAGGGTTTTCGCTCCATTGCGCAAAAATCCTTCGGCGGAAATCATTTCGGTGAATGTGAGGTCTGCGCCGTATTTTCTTGCAAATCTTCGGTAAATTGTGTCCGAATATCCCGCCATTGGCGCGGATATAACCACTTTCCTATTGAGTGAAAAAAGTGAATGTGCCATAAGATAACCCGATGAGCGAAGGTTTATTTGTTGCAAAAAATAGTATTTAGCCCGTTTTGATGCAAATGGAAATCGCTGGATTGCGGACTGAAATTATCACCGATTTTCTGCGAAATTCCTGTTGGTGTTTATGCTTGCATAGTGGGAAAAAATGTTCATAATTATAGTTGAGAATTGTTCGGGAGGGTGATTGTTCCATGTTGAAAAATATATTACATCACATAAAGATAAGGTTGATAATTTTGCTTATTGTCTTTCTGGGGCTTGTATTTCTTCTGGGCGGCGCACTGATAACCATCACTGCGTTTCAGCGCGCGGTGATAAAAATGGCTATGTCTTATCTCGGAATGCCCATTTTCATCGATTACACCGATGCGAGAATTATGCCTGGCCAGATAAAATTCGTCAACCTTATGATTGTGTATCAAAGCGATTACGAGACTTTTCTGGCAACTGTCGATACTTTCTCCACAAACTATTCTTGGGGAAATCCCATTGTTTTTTCGAAGATGCGCTTTGTTAAGCCTCATTTCAGGATTTTTAAACAGCCCGAGGTAAAGCGGAAACCGAAAGAAAAAAAGCAAATAACTTTTCCACATATTTTGCTGAAAGATATTTCCATAGTCGATGGTGAAATTGTAGCGCCGAAATCAAAGTTTTCTAATATTTGCTTCAATGGTTCAATAGAAGCACAGACCAGCGATGATGGGAAATTTTTGCTGTCGGCAGCGATGGATAGTTTGAGCGGAATTCTTCACAGGCGCGGACACATTTATGCTGCAAGGGGAACGCTCTATTACAATGGCAGCCTTCTCTCGGCAGATGGCGATATACATCTCGATTCAACCGAAGGGAAAATTACTTTAAAAAAATTTGATTTGTCCGACGGCAGTTTTGAAATGATAAAATTTTCCGGCGAAAAAACTGACCTTGTGGAAATAGACACGCTTCTCGGCTTTAGTTTCCTGGAAGGAAGTGGCGCGATTGATATTTCAATAAAAAATCCCAGAAAATATTTTTATTCGATGGTGATAAACGCAGATGCGGTTTTATGGGACATTCCGATAAATGGGAATAATATTCTATGCGATTTTGATGCGAAAAGCGGCGAAGTGAATCTTTCCGTTGATGATGCTTTTGTGTGGGGCGCAAATGTTCACAACGCAAGATTGCTTTTTCTGACCAAATCCAGACCGATGGAGTACCATTTTGATTTTGAATATATTAAAAATTTTGACCTTATGAACTTTGACATTGCACGAACATCCTTAAATGGAAGCGCCGAAGTAAATGGTCAAAGTTTTGGAGATGATATGCGGATGGAAATTTCTGCCGCGCTCGGAAAAAGTTCGTTTGAAAAATTTGATTTCGATTCAGCTTATATGCGCATTACTTTTATGAGGGATTCGGTTATTCTGGGGAATTTCTCTAAACCATCCAGAATATACGCTGGTGGAAATTCAATTTTGCTATGGGGAAAGTTTAATTCAGACGGGAATTTGAATATCGCAGCGAAGGGAATATTTTATCATCCTCAGTATTTTGCAAAATATCCGGATTTAGATTATATGCCGACGGGTGTTTTCGATGTCGATGTGAATATTTCTGGGAAAAGCCAGAGACCATCGGCAAGTTTCGTTATTAAAGGGAACAATGCAGAAATTAAGGGATTGAGATTTTCTTCTATAACTGCAAGTGGGAATTTTTCTGATATTAAGCATTTTCAGGGTAATTTGACTATTTATGCGGATAGCGGAAAATACGGCAATTATCCAATAGATTCTCTATATGCGTCCATTACTACTGGCGTGAATAAGGTATTTTTCAGACCGTTATCTTTCAAATCAAAGAGTGGAAAAATTAGAATGACCGGCACAATTTTTTCCGGCGATACCACAAAGATAAAGGTAGCGGGGCTTAGTTTCACCGATTCGCTGGAAACTATATCATTGGATAAACCTGTTGTAATAGCAATTAAAAATGGCGGTGTTTCGGCAAGTGATGTTTATTTTTCCGCCTTCGATGGAAATGTCATCGTGGACACATTTTTTATGGGCGATAGCCTTCTGATAATTCGCGGAAGTCTGGAAGATATTTCACTTGACAGGTCTTCTTATTTTATGAAGCATCTTCATCTCTCGGGCAGAGCCAAAGGGCATTATTCACTGATAATGAATACCAGAACGATGTTCGGAAATGGCAGAATAAACATTGTGTCTGCGCCATTCATACTCAACGGTTTTTCCTGGAACAGTCTGAGCGCGGAATGTAAATACACCAGTGATACATTGTCTATTACTATGCTTCATCTTCGGAGAAGTGGCGAAATTGCAGATGTTTCTGGAAGCATTGTTTTTATCGACAGAGTTCCCTATTTCGACTTATCCTTATCTGCAAAGGGAGATAATTTATATTCCATCACCAATTTTACAAATTTTATCGAGCCTATTCGGGGTACTTATGGGATAAATTTGATTATGTCCGGTCGCTCTGACTCCTTGAGTTTATCAGGCAATGTTTCTATTGACAATGCATCACTTAATTTATCTCCAATAGATGACCCGTTGGATAGTATTTACTTTCGGGGAAGTTTTCATAATAACAGTATGATAATAGATACTTTTTCTGCCAGGATGTCAACAGAATCGCCGAGGAGCGCGGGTCTTCTTTCAAGAATATGGTCTTTTTTTGTCGGGAGGAAGAAAATTTCAGGATATGTTTCTGCTGATGGTGGTATTAATTTCACTTCCATATCTTCGCCTGTTTTCGCCGTAGATACAAAGATTAAAAGTGTTCCACTAAAATCTATTAGCGATGGATTCTTTTTTATAACCGATGGCGAACTGTCTATTAGAGGACAGGAACCCAGAATAAGCGGCGATATTAGTATTTCTCAGGGAAATTTATTAAGACTTGGTTCAGCTTCCCCAGAGCCTTCACATACGCCAATGCCAATCGATATTTCAATTACAGCTGATAACTTATGGATTTTAACTAATGAAATAGAAGGAAAGATATCTGGAGAATTGTTTATTACAAATTCTGGCGAAAATATTTCTATTCTCGGGCAGTTAAATTTTGACAACGGAAAATACTTTATGTATGGTCAAAATTTTGATATAGAGAGTGGTATTCTGGATTTCAATAAAATTGGAAACATTGACCCTGAACTTGATGTATTGGCAAAGACGATAATCGGAAATGAGGAGATATATTTACACATAACTGGAACATTAAGTCAACCTAAACTGGAAATTACGAGCACAAATCCCGATTATACTCCCGAAGAATTATTGCAGTTGCTATCTGGAAGTACTGATACCGTCGGAGTTAGAGAGGTATTAGAGGATAGGACGCAATATCTCCTGCAACGATATGTAGAACATCAATTGGAAAGCATCGCAAGGACGACTCTCGGAGTAGATGAAATTGAAATAGAACCTGCTGGCGAAAATGCAAATATATTGAATCCTTCTGAAATGCGGCTTACGGTTGGAAAACAGGTCGCAGGAAAGTTATATATTAAATATTCTCAGGTATTGTCAAGCGACCCACGGCAGGAAATTGAGTTGCAATATCGTTTATCAAAAAACCTTACAATTGGCGCTCTGGAAGATGCTGATAGGAATTATAGGTTAAAATTAGACTTAAAATGGCAATACTAAATTACATATTAAATATATAGAAATCGAACGCAATTATGAATAAATGGCGACTAATAGACACTGGAATATTATCTGCAGCTGAAAATATATCCTGGGACCAGGCATTTCTTTCAGCACAGGCTTCTTCAGGTGGCAGGCCAATTTTGCGATTTCTGCAATTTTATCCACCTTGCATTCTTATTGGAAGACACCAGTCTCCTCATCAGGAAGCGCGTATTTCATTTATTAAATTAAATAACTTCCACTTGAACAGGCGTATTACAGGTGGCGGCGCAATATTTTTCGACCCTTCACAACTTGGATGGGAAGTTATCGCTACAAGAAAAGAAAAATGGGCAAAAATTTCATTTGAAAAGCTTTATAAATTGATTTCAGCGGGATTTATTGAAGGATTAAGGCAATTGGGTGTTGATGCAAAATACCGCCCAAGAAATGATATCGAAGTTAACGGAAGAAAAATATCAGGCACGGGAGGTTCTTCAGAGGAGCAGGCATTTCTTTTTCAGGGAACATTACTAATAAGGAACTGTGCAGAAGATATGTTGCGTTCATTACGGGTTCCCGCAGAAAAACTTGGCAGACACGGTTTAGAATCCCTGAAAGAACGAGTGGTATTTCTCGAGGAACTATTATCTCCTTTGCCAGATATTGAATACATAAAGAAAGCGATAATTAGAGGCTTTGAGAAAATATTCGATGTCAAAGTGGAAGTAGATGCGCCGAATAAATTGGAAAAAGACATATTTAATAAATTATTTCCATATTATAGTTCTAATAAGTTGATTTATAAGATAAATAGACCTGAAAATAAAAAAGGAACTATAATAGGCATATCAAGAAATAAGGGAGTATTGCGTTCTGCTATTAGAGTCGATTCTAATAAAAAAAGAATTTCGTCAGTCCAATTCTGGGGGGATTTTTTCATTGAACCACAGCGGGCAATCTATGATTTAGAAGCATTATTAAAGCATAGAGCAACTAACAGAGAAAAAATCAGGAAAATAATTCTTAATTATTTAAATGGTTCAAATGTTAAACTTATAGGATTAAAGTATAATAATTTTAT
>JAGHAI010000228.1 GCA_021161555.1 bacterium | reverse complement strand
TTCTGAATGCTACTTTTCTAAAATCCTCATACTCATCCGGCGGAATGAACCTGTCCGTCAAGCTCTTATCCTCAACAGCGATAATTGTCCTTGTCGCTTCATCATATCTCGCCGATAGATTGTATGTCAGGGAATCCTGGTTTATGGCTACGGCTTCGGGTATGTATTTCGGAGAAAATTTCTCGGGCATACGAATCATCCACACGCGCAAAGCTTTTGACGGAGAAGAATACCACATCGGCGTTTTCCTCTGTGGAATGCCAAAAAAATATGTCGAATATTCCAGTTTTGGCAGATGAAATGCCATCAACTTTTCGCCTGCGGACTGCGCCAGCTGCGGCGCCGAAAGATTTATCTCCACAACAACAGTGGAATCCAGAGAATTTATCCCATACAGAGAATATTCCTTCAACTCCGCACCCGGATTGAAGTTTCCAGCAATGTTTTGAAAATCCCTATCTTCCTGCTCCTTGCGTATCTCCGTATATCTCCGCCAATAAGTTCCCACCTTCGCGCCGAAAACCTGTTTAATTTGAACTTCCGCATCTCCATCAGGCGCAAGGGAAATCCAGAAAGTATCGTTCTCCTCATATACATCTATCGGGTTTTTAGGCAGTTCGGCAATCTGCGTGCCTTCATCTCCAATCAAGAGTGCCATCTGCCCATCACAGAAGTTTGAAACTATGCCATAGGGAAGATATTTCCACTGCGGCATACAGGGAACTTTTTTGCCATTCAGCGCGGCAACCGTGAGCGGATTGCTGAAAAAACCCAGCGAAGACACATCCATAATTGCCTTCGCATTAAAAATAGAGGACGCATAAGTCAATTTCGCATCGACGCCAATGTGCCGAAGCATATAAATCAGCAGCGCATTTATATCGAGCGAGTTTGCTATGCCATCGTCGAATATTTTTGAAACTCTGCGGGGAAACCAGCGGCTTTCATCAGGCGGAACATCCGTTTTCCTGAACGAAATATTTAAAAATTCATATATCTTCGAAAATTTTTCCCGTGTCGTCTTCTCCTGCGCTGTGAGGGAATCGATGAAATTATCCAGTTCGGCAGAACCATCCATAGAACTTTTCAGCGAATCGGAAAGCGCTCGCAACATTTTCGCTTCATCCACGGCAAAGGCAAGCCAGACAGTTGGCAGAAACATAGATGTCGGTGCCATCACAGGTTCACGAACATAAGGCTCAATGTCCCTTTTCTCCCAGACAAACACAAATTCATCTTCATTGGAAGCAGTCTGAGGTGGCTCGAAGGAATGAAATCTCAAAAATTTCTCTCCCAGCGATTTCGGATATTCCACCGAAACCACCTTTTCCAGAACAGGTTCTTCCCTCGCAAAGATAAATTTTGAATACACAGGATGAATCGGGTCTGCCCTGTCAAAATCTATGTGATACTGGTAATCCACAATCGCACCGATGGATACCTGCGAAGGGGCAAACTTTATTCTGCGCATAAAATTATACTGCGGAAACAGCTGATTGGGCTGAGAAAATTCCAGCGCAGCATCGTCAAGATGGTAAATGTTGCCATCTGGCGCAATCGCCCTGCAAAAGTCAACATCTCCTCTCTGCCAGGGCGAAATAAAGGAAAAGGAACTCGTGGCAAAAATCCCCTTAGCCCGTTCCGAAAGCAGAAGAACTATCCTACGAACTGTTTTCCTGCCGCTGCTATCTGCATTAAAGCGAAAACTTACAAAATCATAGAGGGTAATGTATGTGGCGCCTTTGTATTTTTCCTTCGCACTTTCCACCCTGTTCATCACTTCGAGCAGAAGAGAATCATCCACATCCGAAATCGTTTTCCATTCGTCGCCAGGTCGGGGATGGGTCATCGTTATACGCACGACATCGGCAATCTTGAGCGTTGTATCGCCATTTGCAGTTTTTACAGAAATGGAAGAACTGGTTATCGAAACCACATTGCAGCGCAATTCCTCGCCATTTTGCAGAAATAGAACATCTCTATATGCACCGCCGTAAACGAGCGCGAAAAATATGAGAAATGTCAGGATAACTTTTTTCATCTCCATCTCCCAATCGATTTTTATTCAATATCGCCTATGATTAAAACAGTTCGTATTCGATATAATCAGCCCCCCAAACACAAATCACCTGCCGCTCAATGCATCAAGAATTTCCTGTGCATCTTTTATATATGGCTTATTTGCTGGTATACCGGGCGTCTCTTTGATGCTCTCGAGCGTGGAAAAAGCCCCTGTCGTATCGCCATCGATGAGATTTTGTCTTGCAAGTTCGAGTCTGAACAATGCACAATCGGGATTTAATTCTACCGCCCTTCCAAATTCTTCCACTGCTTTTTTAACGGAAGCATCGCCAAGCCCGTTGGGTTTTCTCTTCAAAATGGAAATTTTTCCCACAGTTCTGTGCCACAAACCGAGTAAAAAATGTGCTTCGGCAATTTCAGGGTCGATGGAAAGGGCGTAGTCAATTTCTTCCTTCACTCGCCGAGCCATAGCAAAATTATTGAAATCGCCTTCCAGAAGACCCATATATGTCAAATTCCAGGCGAGTTCCGAATGTATTTGAGCAATTTCGTGATTCTTGTGCAGCGCTCTCGTAAGGTAATCGTTTGCCACTTTGAATGTGTCGTTTCGTGCCTTCGACATAAGATTCATAGAAATTCTGTTATATGCTGCGCCAATCCGCCACAGGATATTCTCGTCATCCGGTGAAATTTCGAGCGCACGATTATACTGCGAAAGGGCGTCGTAGTATTCGCCCCGCTTGAAGAAGTGGTCGCCCGCACGAAGCAGTTCCTTGACTGAACTGGCGAAAACAAATATTAAAAATATCAGGATAATTGAAAAAAGTGCTTTTCTCATTATTTCCCTCCTTGATATTATATTATAATATTTTTGCATAATATAGTCAAGTTCAGAC
>JAGHAI010000208.1 GCA_021161555.1 bacterium | reverse complement strand
TTTTAAGCATTTTGAAATTGATATTCAACTGAAATTTTTTACTTTTATTCCTGTACTTTGTTTGTCGAATTATGGGTTAATTTTAGGTTTTCATCGAGATTTGTCTTTCAAAACAGGGGGATTTTATATGGCGATAACATTTAAGGGTGGCATACATCCGCCGGAGAACAAGCATTTATCGGAGAAGAAGGCAATCGAGATTCTTCCGCCACCACAGGAAGTTTTCGTTCTGCTGTCTCAGCATACAGGTGCACCGGCAAAGCCAATTGTCAAAAAAGGTGATAAAGTCAGGATGGGGCAGAAAATAGGTGAAGCGGCGGGATTTATATCCGCAAATGTGCATTCACCCGTTTCCGGCACCGTTAAAAAAATTGATGATGTCCCTCATTTTACGGGGAAATTTTCGCCTGCCATTGTAATAGAAAACGACGGCGAAGATACACCAGCAGAAGAACTCACTCCGCATAGCGATTGGCAAAATCTTCCACGGGATGAATTTGCAAAAATTGCCGCAGAAGCGGGAATAGTCGGAATGGGCGGAGCAATGTTCCCGACGAATGTGAAACTTTCTCCGCCGAAGGATAAACCTATAGATAATGTGATAATCAACGGGGCGGAATGCGAACCCTATCTCACGGCAGACCACAGGGCAATGCTTGAATTCCCCGAAAAAATTATCGAAGGCACCCAGATGATTGCGTATGCACTGGGAGCAGAGCGCATAATAATTGGCATAGAAAATAATAAGCTCGACGCCGTTGCCAGGATGACCGAAGCGGCACAGGGAAAGAATATCGAAGTGATTGCGGTTAAGACGAAATATCCACAGGGGGCTGAAAAGCAGTTGATAAATGCGCTCACAGGGCGCGAAGTCCCCAGCGGCGGACTGCCGTTCGATGTGGGTTGTTATGTTCAGAATGTCGGCACTGCGATGGCTCTTCGCGATGCAGTTGTTGAGGGAAAACCACTGATAGAACGAATTACGACTGTATCGGGGACCATAGTCGCGGAACCTAAAAATCTTCTGGTTCGCGTTGGAACGCCGATTAAAAATCTGCTCGATGCCGCAGGTGGAACCAATGGCGAAATCGGAAAGGTGATTTCCGGCGGACCTATGATGGGGCTTGCCCAATGGACACTGGAAACCCCGGTCACAAAGGGGACGAGCGGAGTTTTGTTCTTCCCGCCCGAAGATGCTAAATTGGGCGAGGAGACAAATTGTATCCTCTGTGCCAGTTGCGTTGACATCTGCCCGATGAGACTTATGCCGACGACAATCGCACATCAGGCAAAGGCAGGTAATTTTGAAATTGCAAAAAAACTCGGCGCAATGGACTGCATTGAGTGTGGCAGTTGCTCCTATGTCTGCCCCGCGAACATAAAATTATTGCATTACATTCGCTGGGCAAAGTCGGAGATAAGAAAGATGAAGTAAAAAAATTCCGATTTTTTTATACATTATGCTGCGATAAAGGGGTGATATTATGCCGAATTCTCCTGAACATATAAGGACAAGTCTCGCTGCTGCGATGACTTTGAAACTTCGCGATGGTCTGTTCTGGCGGGGAGCAAGACTTTATTGTATAAATCTTCTTCTCGTGTATGACAGACCCTGCGCCGGCAATTGTGCATATTGCGGGCTTCATCGCCTGAGGGATGAGCCAGCGCACGCGCCTCACAGCGCAAAAAACCTGAACAGGCCCGACAAAACTTTCATCCGCGTCGATTGGCCTATTTTCCCTACGGAACTTGTTGTTAGGCGAACTGCGGAGCTCGAAGAGGAGCAAAACCTTCAGCGCGTGTGCATTTCAATGCTCACAAGAAGAGAATGTGTTGAAGACACAATCGAAGTCATAAATGCACACAGGCAATATACGGACATTCCCATATCGGTTCTCGCCTCGCCGATGGTGACGAAAGAGGAAGATTTAATCAGGATGAAAAATGCGGGTGCGGATAAACTCGGCGTTGCGGTGGATGCCGCAACACCCGAACTGTTCGATAAATATCGTGGAAAACCCCGTAAAGCGCCGCACAGATGGGATAGATACTGGGAGTTCTTTCAGGAAGGAATAAGGGTTTTCGGCAGGGGAAATGTGGGCAGTCATCTGATTGTGGGGCTTGGCGAAACTGAAAGGGAAATGGTTTCGGCAATACAGCGGACAAAAGATTTCGGCGGAGAAACACATCTCTTTTCATTCTATCCCGAAGAGGGTTCCGATATGGAAGATGTGGCGCCACCGCCAATAGACCAGTATCGCCGTGTGCAAATTGCGAGATATTTGATTGATAAAGAAATGAGCGAATTCTCGTCGATGGCGTTCGACGAAAACGGCAAAATTGTCGATTTTGGAATTTCTCCGGCGGAACTGGATGATGTGATTGACAGCGGATATCCGTTTATGACTTCTGGCTGCACCGGCAGAGATGGTAAAACCGTTGCCTGCAATCGTCCTTATGGAAATTCTCGTCCGGGAAGGGGATTGCGGAATTATCCATTCGTTCCCGATGAGGAAGATGTTCGTCTCATTCGCGCCCAGATGGAAACAGGATTGGACGAACCCCTGATAATATCGTGAGATGAATTTGCGCCTATAGCTCAGCTGGATAGAGCGCAGGCCTCCGGAGCCTGAGGCACCGGGTTCGAATCCCGGTAGGCGCAGAATTTTCTACCTATTTCTTACGCTTCTATCTTTACAATACTCTGCCTGAACCCATTAGCCGAGATTACCTGCGGGATGGAAAATAATGCGAAAATCTGCGTATTGAAAAATTGCTCAGTGTCCTGGTATTGTGCGGCAGCCATCGGTCGTGAAGAGTGAATCTATCGTTATTATGACTGAATCTCCATCCGATATAGTTGACCAATTTACTGTTGCCGTATCTGCTGACCAGGAAACCGCCGGGTCTGTGCCTGTGATGTGGGAAGTATCGCTTGTTCCTGTGCTTCTGTGCCAGTTTATAATTGTAAAAAATGTTCTGCTGTGGTCGATTGTCCTTCCGCTTGTGTCGGAAATTGCAAACGATACGGGTTGTGGATTACAGGATGAGAATTGAAAACAATCGGGATAGGGACATCCCACTTCCACAATTGCGGGTGGACAGCCTTCAAAATAGTATGTGCAGCAGATAGAATCGGTATTCGGTCCGCAGTCGGCTTCGTCAACGGCATCGGAGATAAAAAAGCAAATCGTGTATTGAGATGGTATGATTGGCGAATAATAATTCCTTATCTCACCTGCGTTTACATCGAAATCGAAAAAGTATTCTTCATCGCCGCAGTCGCAGTCGGGGGCTAAGAAGGAAAGGTCTGTGCACAGAACGCTGTATCCGTGAAATCCAGCGAAAGGTATTCCATCGATGCCTGACCAGGTGGTATCGCCATTACAGGGCACAGGCCAACCAACCCCGTCGCTCAATATAATAGTGACAAGCCCGAAGCCCGGCAGAGCGATTATACTAACAGGGTCCCAGCTCGGCGAAGTTATTTTGGCATAAATTGGCATAAATCCAGCAACGCCCGCTCCCTCGTCATAAGCAGAAGCTGAAAGTGAAATGTTATCAGATTCCTCTATTGTTGTTTCACAGGATGGAGAGAAACCTGATATAATATCGACAATGGGTGGTGTCGTATCCACAATTATACTGCAGTGCTGACTGTATCGCAATTGGCAGCCGGTGATGTCCTGTGCATCTTCAATCCAGAAGTCAACGGTTGCGCCTTCTGCCCAGGGGGTGCTCGGGTGAAATGTGAGCGTCTGGTCAGCGGGATTGTATGTAAGTTGCGGGTCGGGATAATAAATATAACTTCCGCCGACATATACCACAATCGTGTTGGGGTCCACAGGGAAACAACCGTCGAATTGAAAGACAATCTCGTCGCAGGCAGAATAATGTCCGCAGTGGCGTGGTTCGATAACTGTGGCGTTTATCCCGGGGCAATCGCAGTTCTCGACGAAAAGACATCCGATTATTGTATCCGCATTGCTTCCCGCGTTTATGGTGATTTGAAAACAATCATCGCATCCCGAACAATCTTCCACTTCGTCTATTGCCCAGTTGACTATCACGGAATCCCCTGCGGAAACAGGTCCTGTGTTCTGAATCGAGTCCGCCGGGTTGTCGAGGTCGATGCAGGAAAATGGATTTATTTCCACGGTCATATCGGACACATCGCTTCCCGTATTGTTGTGAATTGTAATTGTGACGGCAGTAAATTCAGCGATGTCGTCGGCGACGGCGTCGAGCACTTCGTCGAGGCTTGTGGTTTCGATGTCAAACCATCTGCCTCCTGTGGCGTCAGTGGCCGGTTCCATAGGATGTCCCGATGGACTGACGAGATATATGCGAACGCTGTCGCCCATCGTGGCGATGTTTATAAGTTCCGATAGCGAATGGTCGCTGTCCTCCTCAGTCTCGTCTGTAATGCAGATTATCACTTTTTTACAGGTATCGGGGGATGGCAGGAAAAATGTATCTATTGCCACATAAGCTGCGTCGATTGGATGTTCGAATCCGCCTTCTGCACCATTTAGTTCTGCTACGACATCTGAAAATGCATCGGGGTCGCTAAAAAGTGTATCTCCAACGGGAAGATTTGCTTCATCGACGAAGGTCACAAGGCCAAAAGCGCCGTCGTATCCTTCCGCTTCAAGATTGTAGGCAAATTCCTGAATCTCGGTGTATAGTTCGTCTATTTTGTCGGACATACTTCCCGATGTGTCTATCACAAATATGACATCGGCGCATCCCGTTTCGGTGGAACACACCACAGAAGGAGTATCCCAGGCATCCAGCATTCCCTTGACGGCAAAACTTGTTGATATGGAAAGCCCAGTATGTGGAAGGATTGTTTCCGCGCCAGTCGTGCTGAAAAGAGAAAATGCCAGAAATAAAAATATTATCGAAAAAGTTTTCATTGCTCCCCCTCAAATGAAATAAATATAACAAATCTGTTAAAAAAGCAAGTAGAATAATGCAAAAATAAAGAAATATTTTTTCATATTGTCCCCCTCGTTCGCGGATGTTCTCTTCCGCATTGGGTTGTTAAAACACATTTTTTTGAAAAAAGTTCACCTGGCGACCTGCTTAACCACATCTATGATTGTTCCGTCGCGGTATTCGATGAGCGCAATAATTCTGTCTGTTGTCTTTGGGGGTTCTGGTTCGCCGCCGCATATTTTCATAACTTCTTTGTGAATTTCGTGAATGTCCTTTATCGGCAGCGTGGAATTCTTAAAATGCTCAACCAGGTCTTTACGCAGAGGATTTATGGCAATCCCGCGCTCGGTGACGATTACATCGATTGTCTCACCTGGAGTGGTTATGGTAGTCACGCTCTTGCGGATAACGGGAATTCTTTTTCTATACGATGGGACGACAATCATCGCAAGTTGTGCTCCTGCGGCGACATCGGTATGTCCGCCGATGCCGTGAAGAAGAAGTCCGTCGCTGTGGGTGTTCACATTTACATTGAAGTCAACATCGACTTCCGTTGCGCCCAGAAATCCAATGTCCTGACGATTGACGAGACACCCTTTGGAATGGATGTTGGCATACATTGTCATCGGCGTTTCCTGATGCCAGATGTCATCGCGGAAGGAACGAATTGCCACGGGGTCAAATACCTGTCCGTCGAAAAGTTTTCTAACTATTCCCTTCTTGAAAAGTTCGACGGAAAATTTGGTAATTCCCCCGTTGATGAACGATGCCTGAACGCCGTCCTCTTCCATATATTCGCCAAGAAATTTTGTCACTGCCAGAGAAATGCCGCCTGCTCCCGTTTGAAATGAAAAACCATCTCTGTAATATGGCGATTCGTGGATGAACTGTGCGGCAAGTTTTGCTATGTGAAGTCTCGTCGGCGATTTCGTAATTCTCAATGTCCCCGACATTATCCCTTCGGGGTCGCCAATTCTGTCCACAACTGCAACATAATCCACATTTGTGGACGGAATGGAAATGGGAAGACAGGGATATTCAACAAGATTGTCGGTTATGACGACCACTTTGTCGGCATACATCGCATCAACATAGGAATAAGCGAGCGGTCCGCAGGCGGAAGGTCCATACACGCCATTGGCATTTCCGTAATCATCTGCGCAGGGGGCAGCGATGAAGGCTACATCTATGTGCAAATCCCCGTCCTCAATTGCGCGCACTCTGCCGCCGTGTGTGCGCAGTATCGCTGTCGTCGGAAGACCACCGTAGGAAACAAATTCACCAACAGGTCCGTTCATCGAACCCTGAATATTTTTTACCACACCTCGTTTGATGAAGTCTATCACTGGTTTGTGCACAGGAAATAGTGCAGTTGGTGCAAGTGTCAAATCTTTTATTCCGAGTTTCTCACACGCTTCGAGGACCATATTCACGACAAAATCGCCGTTCCGAAGATGATGGTGAAAGGAAATTGTCATCCCGCTCTGAAGCCCGGACTTTTTTATTGCATCTTCAAGATTTGCGCAGAGTTTTTTCTCTCCCGTGAGCCATTCAGGATGTGTTCTGGGTATTGGGGGAGCGTATTTTCGTCTGTTTTGATGATATATTGGGTCTGCAAATGCACCCTGAAACGGAAGTAGTTTTCGTCCATCGATTTCCTCTGGAATTAACCGTCCAGCTGCATTTTTTACTAATTTCATATAACCTCCAGATGAATGTGTCACCATTGTGCTGGAAAGATAAAAAAATAAAAAAATTCAGGCAAGAGAATAGTTGATAATTTTAATTACTTTTATA
>JAGHAI010000151.1 GCA_021161555.1 bacterium | reverse complement strand
ATTTTGCAATTAATTTTTTGTAATTGCTAAAACTGGCATTGTTTCATTTGAGGTCTCCCTGTGTTTTGTTTTTTTCTATTCCAGGGAGTTTAGTTTATATAACCTCAAAATTACACAAAATAAATTATAAGCTCCGATTTTATTTTTTCACTTGTTTTTATTTTTGATGTGAATTTATTTTCATAAAATTTTATGGAATATCAAATTTTTAAAAATTCCATAGGAGATGGAGATGCCTTTTGAACACGATAGTCTTCTGGGATTAACATATCTCACCGCCGATGAAATTTTATATCTTCTTGATGAAGCGAAAGCTTTTCGCAGCATATTGGAGCGGGATTTGAAGAAAGTTCCCACACTGCGCTGGCTCACCGTGGTCAATCTCTTTTACGAACCTTCCACCCGTACGCGGATTTCCTTTGAGCTTGCAGAAAAGCGCCTTTCTGCGGATGTGGTCAACTTTTCTGCAAGCACATCGAGCGTGCGAAAGGGCGAAAGTCTGCGGGATACTGTGGACAACATCCTTGCTATGAAGGTGGATATGGTTGTAGTTCGGCACAGCAGCGTTGGAACACCGCAATACATCGCACGAAAGTGCAAAGTTCCCGTAATCAATGCCGGCGACGGGACGAACGAACATCCCACGCAGGCGCTTCTGGATTTATACACCATTCGCGAAAAATTTGGGCAGTTCAACGGTCTTAAGGTCGTGATATTGGGAGATATTCGTCATTCTCGGGTGGCTCGCAGCAATATCGATGGGCTTAAAAAACTTGGGGCAAATGTGGTTTTGTGTGCCCCCAGGACATTGCTGCCGCCAAATCCCAATGTCTTCGGCGTGGATTACACCACAGACATCGAAGAGGCACTTTCGGGTGCAAATGTGGTGAATGTGCTCAGGCTTCAATTGGAGCGTCAGAAGGCGGGATATATACCGTCGCTGCGTGAATATCGTATGTTCTGGGGGCTCACATCCAGGCGGGCGAAATTGCTCGATTCTGACCACATAATTATGCACCCGGGACCAATGAACCGCGGGGTTGAAATCGACCCCGATGTGGCGGACGCAAAAGATACCGTTATCCTGGAACAGGTAACGAACGGCGTGGCAATCAGGATGGCCGTCATTTTCACCCTCGCAGGAAAAATAAAAGGTTGACAAAAAAATGTAATTTATTATTATATATTATAGCATTTTAAAATTTATTTAATCCTTATCATCGCGTTTTAAAAATATGTTCAAATTGCTAAACCTGCCTTTTTTCGATAAATTTTCACGATAAAATTATCCTGGAGGTGAATTTCGATGACCCAGCGAAAAATACTATGGGTTGACGATGAAATCGAACAGCTCAAACCACACATAATCTTTCTTGAGAAGCGTGGCTACAAAGTCCTCGTCGCATCTACTGCGGGAGATGGACTTGAAATGCTCAAGATGTCCCATCCCGATGTGGTTCTTCTGGATGAGATGATGCCAGGAATGGACGGACTTACTGCCATTGAGGAAATAAGAAAAATCGACCGCCACATTCCCATAATAATGGTCACAAAGAGCGAAGAAGAACGGCTTATGGAAGAAGCGATAGGACAGCAAATTGCGGACTACATCGTGAAGCCCGTTCATCCGATGCAGATATTGACATCGATTAAAAAACTTCTCGATGCACAGCGAATTGTGGGAGAAAAGCTCACAAGGAGCTACACGGAAGAATATACGGACATATCGGACAGGATGTCATCTAAATCGTCGCCGGATGATTGGCTATGGATAGGCAGATGGCTTGCAGAATGGGATGTAATATTTGACAAGAGACCCGAACTGGCTCTGACGGAATCTCACAAGACGCTTCGCAAGGAAGCAAACGCCGAATTTTCAAAATTTATCATAGAAAATTATGTGGAGTGGATAAATAACGAATCGTCGGAGCGACCTATATTATCTGTGGACATATTTCAAAAGTTTGTCGTTCCGCATCTTCGCAACAGCAGACGGGTTATGTTCGTGGTAATCGATTGTATGCGGTATGACCAATGGCTCGTCGTTGAGCCTCTGCTTGCGGAGATGTATAATCTATCGGTGAATCTTTATTTTTCCATACTTCCATCTGCGACGCCTTATGCCAGAAATGCACTTTTTTCGGGGCTTTTCCCTGGCGACCTGCAGCGAGCATATCCAAAGATATGGGGCAGAGGACAGGAAGACCCGGGCTCGCACAATCGATACGAACACGAACTTATGGACAGGCAGCTCGATAGACTGGGGATAAGTCTCCCTGGCGACACCAAATACATAAAAATCCTCGACCCCGAAGAAGGCGAAAGTCTTGTCCGCAGGTTAAATACTTACATATCTGCGCCGCTTTCGGCTGTCGTGGTGAATTTTCTGGACATTCTCGCTCATTCCCGTGCAGCATCAGACCTGCTTAAGGAAATTTCCGCCGATGAAAGGGGCTATCGCGCAGTGATGAAAGCCTGGTTTCCACAATCGGCTCTGTTCAAGGCGCTTACACAGGCAAGACACCAAAAAGACCTTGTGATTGTGATTACCACAGACCACGGAAGCACAATCGGACTTCGTGGAGTCCGAACATACGGAAAAAGAGATACATCGACAAATCTGCGATACAAGTATGGGGATAATCTCAATGTCGATAAGAAAGGTGGAATTCTGATTAAAGACCCTAAAAAATGGCGGCTGCCGACTTTCGGCGTCACCACAAACTACATCATCGCAAAGGAAGATTACTTCCTCGTATATCCGACAAATTTCTCTGAATATGAAAGGCAGTATAGAAATTCCATTCTTCACGGCGGGATTTCCATTGAAGAAATGGTGATTCCCGTTATAACGCTGACGACATAGAGAATTAAGAATTTTCATCCAGCAACATTGCTTGGGCGGTTTTTTAGCTGCCTTGCGGTTTACCGCTTTATTCATTTTTTACCTGATAATTCTGCCTGTGATTTTCATCTGATTGGCGAGACCAGTTGGAGAAAGAATCGGGGCGCCCAGATTTGAACTGGGGACCTCTCGGACCCGAACCGAGCGCGCTTCCAAACTGCGCTACGCCCCGTATTTTGAAAAAATTATTCAAAATGCATAATATCGCAAGTATTTTATTATGAATTTATATGAGGATGACAAATGAGCGTTTTGATGACACTGCTCTGTCCACAATATCTTTCACCCATTCAGGTGTGGCATTGCACAACAAAACCCCGTTTTGTATCAAAAGGATTCCGTCTCTATCATCCGCCAGCTTAAATTTTATCATTTTTTATTTATTCTCAGAACATAATTAGATACATTAAAATATTCACAAGTTTAATGATATTCAAATATATAGAAACTGCAACACTACGATTTTCCAGCCGAGCATTTTAATTTTTTCATCAAGTCCTCCTTGATATTCTTTGTTTTATAATTAGATTATCTGCGGAGGCAAATTATGATATTGAGGCGCAGGGCAGAACGCACCGCAGGGCAGATTATCGGGCTTGGATATTTTATACTTGCCCGCCGCTTT